>PKYA01000215.1 GCA_003133545.1 Acidimicrobiaceae bacterium
CGCACCACGGCCAGCTGCTGGTAGTCCTTCTCGCCGAAGTAGGCGCGGCACGGGCCGGCGATCGCGAACAGCTTGCACACCACGGTGGCCACGCCGTCGAAGTGCCCCGGGCGTGATGCGCCTTCCCACGCTTCGCTGACGCCACGCACCGACACGGTGGTGTGCACCGGCGCCGGCCAGGTGGGGTACATCTCGCGCACCGAGGGGGCGAAGACCACGTCGGCCCCGGCCGAGGCGCACACGACGAGATCGCGCTCGAGGGTGCGGGGGTAGCGCGCGATGTCCTCGGGATCGCCGAATTGCAGCGGGTTGACGAAGATGCTGACGGCCACCACGTCACACTCGGCCCGGGCCCGGGTCACGAGCGACACGTGCCCGGCGTGCAGCGCTCCCATGGTGGGCACCAGGCCCACCGTGCGGCCGGTGGCCCGGGCAGCTTCGAGCGCGTCAGTGCACTCGGCAACGGTGTGGACGACGCGCACCGCTCAGACCACTGCCGGGATGGTGGGCGCGAGGACGATGGGGGCCGCCGACTCGGCCAGCTGCGTGGCCAGGGCGGCACCGGCCTGATAGCCGGCGCGCTCGCGCGCGGGGAGCGCGTCGAGGTGCCGGCTCAAGGTGTCCCAGTCGCCCCGCACCGCGGGCCCGGTCAACGCCTGGCGCGGTCCCAGGGCGGCCACGTCGTCCACCGCCGCTCTGGTCAACGGCAAGAACGCCTCGAGGTCGAGACCGGCGGTTGCCGCCACCCTCTCCACCTGGCCCAGCAACGCCACCACGTGATTGGCCGCGATGCAGGCGGCCGCGTGATAGGCGGCCCGATCGGCGTCGGCCACCTCGACCACACGGCCACCGAGGCTCAGGGCCAGGGCCCGGGTCACCGGGTCGCCTGCGACGGCGAAGGTCACGCCCGACGCCAGCCGGGTGGCGCCGACCGCGGCATTGGGCAGGGGGACCAGCGGGTGCAGCGCGCCCCGGCGCGGGTGCGGGGCCAGCACGTCGAGCCCGAGGGAGCCCGAGAGGTGGACCACCGTCGTCTCCGACCGGGGCGCCACGGCGGCGGCGACCAGGGCGATGGCGTCGTCGGGGACGGCGATGATCAGCACGTCCACTCCGAGAGCGCCGTGCGTCAGGTCATCGGAACGCCCGAGGAATCCCACCACGTCCCAACCGTGCGCCGAGAGTGCCGCGGCCAGAGAGGTCCCGGCACGCCCGGGACCGATGATACGGATGGATTGCACGAAACCTCCTTCGGCGTTCCAGCCCCTCGCGGGTGCCGTTCGCCTACAGACGATCGAAACAACAGACCCCTACAGACTACCCACCAAGGTGACCGCTCCACCAGAGGCACTGAGGCGGGCCGCCGGCACCAACTCGGGGGCGAGGTCCGCCAGAGGTTGGAGGACGAACCGCCGCTCCCACATGCGGGGGTGGGGAACGATGAGGTCGGCCTCGTCCACCGCCAGATCACCCACCAGGAGGACATCGGCATCGAGGGTACGAGGCCCGAATCGGACGGTGCGGACCCGGTGGGCCGCCTCCTCGAGCTCCCGGCAGCGCTCCAACAGCCGGCGCGGGCTGTCCGCCGTGGTCAGCTCGACCACCACGTTGAGGAAGGCGCCCTGGTCCTCGGGTCCGCCCACCGGCTCGGTCTCGTAGAGGGGGGAGACGGCGGTCACGTCCCCGCCGGCCTCGAGCAGGGCCACCGCGCTCCGCAGCGCCGCCTCCCGGTCGCCCAGGTTGGAGCCGAGGCCGATGAAGGCCCGGCGGCGCGGGCCCACGGCTCCCATGGCTAACGGGAGCGCCGGACCCGCACCCCGGTGGACGCCACATCGAGCGCCAGCGGGGGGCGCAGCTTGCGCACCGTCACCTCCACCGCCAGCAGCCGGAGGTCGACAGCAAGGAGGGCGTCGGCCACGTGGCCGGCGAGCGCCTCGAGGAGCTGGAACGATCGCTGGGTCACCACGTCGGTCGCCACATGGGCCAGGGCGCCGTAGTCGACGGTGTCGGACAGGGCGTCGCTGGCCTGGGCAGCCGCCATGTCGACCCAGGCCACCACGTCGAGGGAGAAGGGCTGGGGACGGGTTCGCTCCTCGGGCAGCACGCCGTGGGTACCCGTAACGCGCAGGTCGCGGATCTCGATGCGGTCGCCCCCCGGTCGCCCCCCGGTCATGCGCGCCGCGGCGGGCCTTCCAGGGCGGCGAGGAGCTCGCGCCCGGGCTCTCCCATGGCGTGCCCGCAGACGTGCTCAATAAGGGCGACGGCCTGGGGCTGGTTGTGCAGGCGCTTCGACCACACCAGGTAGCCGGCCACCACCCCCATCACGCGATCGCCCAGCTCGTCCTGGTGGACCAGCAGGCGCAGCCCGGCGGCGAGCGAATCGTCGATGTCCTGGTAGCACTCCGCCAGCACCGGGCGGGGATCGCCGCTCTTGGGCAGCGGGTAGTGCGCCCACGCCAACCCCTCGTCGTCGTAGGCGGCCAAATTGTGCGGGGACGGCAGGAGGGAGAGCACCCGCCCGAACCCCTGATTGCGCAGCCAGATGATCTCTTCGCGGCGGCGCACCTTGCGGTGGTTGGGGGCGTAGCCACCTGGCCGCTCACTGATGGCCAGGTGGTCCGTCATGACCCAGGTGAAGTTCCGAGGCGGGATGCCCGCCGCCCACTTGCCCTTCATGCTGCTGGACCATACAACCGGGCCGCCTGGACCGTGGCCGCCACATCGTGAACACGGACCATGGAAACACCGGCCACCATGGCCAGCGCGGCCGTGGCCAGGGAGCCCTCGAACCGGTCCTCCACTCCCGCCGGCTCGGCGCCCGGCGGGGCGGCCAGCACACCGAGGAACCGCTTGCGGCTGGCGCCCACCAGCACTCCGGCGCAGCCGGCGGCCACGGCCATGTCGGCCAGCTCGGGCAGATGGCGGAGAAGGGAAAGGTTGTGATCGGTCGTCTTGCCGAAGCCGATCCCGGGGTCGACCCACACCTCTTCGACACCGGCGGCCAGGGCGACCCGGGCCCGCTCGACGACGAAGGCGAACACCTCGGCCACGACGTCGGCGTAGTGGGGGGCGGCCTGCATGGTGGGCGGCGATCCCTGCATGTGCATGGCCACCCATCCGGCGCGGGCCGCTGCAGCCACCTCCCACAGCGAGGCCGAGACGTCGTTGACCAAGGTGGCGCCGGCCGCGAGGGCGGCCTCTGCCACGGCCGGCTTGAGCGTGTCGACCGAGACGCGCACGCGGGGAGAGAGTGCGGCGACGACCGGGAGGACCCGCTCCAGCTCGGCCCCCTCGTCGACGGGCGCGGCGCCGGGCCGGGTCGACTCGCCGCCCACGTCGACGATGTCGGCGCCCTGGGCCACCATGGCCATCCCGTGGGCCACCGCGTCGCTGGTCGAGAGGTAGCGCCCGCCGTCGTAGAACGAATCGGGGGTCACGTTGAGGACACCCATGACCAGAGGCCGCTCCATCCGGGCGTCGCGCACGGCGTCAGCGTAGGCCACGACGCCACGAGCCCGACGTGCCCGATGGGGCGCGGTCAGTGCGGCGCGGTGCAGTAATAGACGTCCGGCGGCGCGGCCACTCCGGCGGCCGCGCCGTTGCTCGGAGTCGGAGCCTTGAGGCACTGGCGCCTGATCCATTCGACGCGCGGGTCGGTGCTGGTGGGCCCGACGAGGACGAGATGAAACGCACTCGCGGCCACCAGCGCGCGTAGGCGGCCCACCGAGGGCTCGGGCGTCGTGCCGCTGTACCCGCCGATGGGGAGTACCTCCTGCCCGGTGGCGAATATGAACGGCGCGGCGAGGACGGAGGTCTGCGTGGCCATGAGGTCGGGTGCGCCGTTACGCACCGCCTCGATCTTCCTCAGCCCAGCCGGGGTCTCGAGCGGGGCGCCGAAGAAGGCCTTCGTGAAGGCGGTCGCCGCCGTCGGTTGAAAGGGCGTGTCGAACGCCCCGAGGGTGTTGGTGACCACCGAGAGGGAGGCGACCAGCGGGACCAGCACCACCACGACGCCGATGGCCGCGAGCTCCCATGCCGCGAGCTCCCGCGCCGCGAGCTCCCGCGCCGCGACCCGGGCCCGACGCACGACCGCCCTCCCCGCAACCCACGCGCCGGCGGCGCAGCCGGTCCCGAGCACGGTCGGGGCAAGCCATGCGGGGAGACCGGTGCCGGCGTCGGGGAGGAGCCTGAAGGCGTAGCCCGCCGTGCCCACCACGACGAAGATGAGCGCCACCCGGGTCGCGACGGCGTGGCGACCGTCCCACGCCAACTTGGCGCCGATGCCGAGCAGGGCGGCGACCGCGGGCGACAAGGCCGCCAGGTAGTACGCATTGATGGTCGTGCTGGTGCTGAAGACGACCCCGAGGGCCAGCAGCCACAGCCCCCACACGATGATGCCGGCGCGCAGGGGGTCGGTCCGGGGCTTTCGGCGCCGCACCACCAGGCCGAGTGCGGCCACGGCGACGGAGGCCGGGAGCAGCCACCCGGTGTCGCGCCCGTAGGCGCCGATGAGCAGCCGGCGCCATGACGGGCTGGGCGCCGGGGCGTCCAGGAAGGGAATGTCGAGGGTCCGGCCCAGCTCCGCGTTCGGGGAAGGCTGGCCCACCCGCCCGAAGCCGTTGTAGTCGAACACCTGCGTGAAAACCGAGTTGTTCTGGCTCCCGTCCACGTAGGGGCGGTGCGACGCCGGAGTCAAGGTGACGAAGAGCATCCAGCTCAAGGACACGGCGATCACGACGATCACCATCGCCGCTTGCCGCAGGACCCGCGACCACAGGTTGGCGCGACCGGCGATCAGGTAGGCCAGCGCGAAGGCCGGCACCACCAGCCAGGCCTCCAGCATCTTGGCCTGGAAGGCCAGACCGACCCACAGCCCGGCCATCAACACGCTCCGCAGGCGCCCGGCGGTGACGGCGGCCACGACGGAGTCGGCCGCCAGCACGAGGAGCAGGACCAGCAGCGTGTCGGAGATGTTGCCGCGATTGAGGGTGACCGTCGCCGGCGACACGGCCAGCACGGCCGCCGCGATGAGCCCGGCCCCGGGGCCGGCAAGGCGACGGACGGCGCGATAGAGGACGAGAACGGTGAGCGACCCCTCGAGCACCTGGGGCAACGCAAGGGACCACGCATGCACGCCGAAGAGCCGGACCGAAAGCGCTTGGACCCAGAAGGCTCCGGGCAGCTTGTCGATGGAGACGGTCCCGGCCGGGTCAAAGGCCGCGTAGGCGAAGTCGTGCCAGCTCATGGACATGCTGCGGACGGCCGCGGCGTAGAAGATCTCGATGCTCGATCCCATGCGCCAGCCGTAGGCCAACCCGGANNCCGGCGCGCCCATCCGACAGGGACCCCGGTCGACTCCCCCGCCGATGGCGCGGCTGGCGCCACAGAACCGTCGGAGCGGGGGCCGATTGTCGGCGCGATGCCAGTCTGCAGCGTCATGCGCGCTCTTCGCCCGTGGCGTGCGGCGCGTTCGGGGCTTGCTCCGGATGGTCCTCCACCCCTTCGGGGCGGCGGGCAGAACGCGGGGCCCGCTGTCCCCGCAGGGCGGTCACGTCGTCGATCTCGGCGAGCCGCTCGAGGAGGTCGCTGGCCAGGCGCAGCAGCTCGCGCTCGGTGCGGGTGAGGTGCTCGGCCATCGCCAGCGCCAACCAGGCGTCGCGCTGACCCACGTCCCGGCGCAGCACGAGGACTCCCTTGTCGCTGATGGCGAGGAGCGAGCGCCGCCCGTCGGCCGGGTCGGCCTGCCGCGAGATCAGCTGCTCGGCTTCCAGGCCGGCCAGAGCGCGAGTGAGCGATTGCGGTTGGAGCCGCTCCGCCGCCGCCAACTGACCGGGCGTCAACGGCCCCCGCCGCTGGAGGTGGGCGAGGACGGAGAGATGCAGGAGCGGCACGCTGTGCTCGGGGCGCTCGCTCCGCAACCGCCGGCTCAGTCGGTTGACGCCGTGGCGCACCTCCATCGCCGCGCGCAGGAGCTCCTCTTCGGGCATTTTAGTACGCTAACACGTACTGATATCTATGGATTCCCCACCGGGAACTAGTGTGAGTAGGCGATTTCAGCTCGGGGACCTGCTGATTAGTACGTGAAGACGGACTATCTAGGAGTGCTCCCCCGATGCCGCGAGCCGGTTGCAGCGAGCCGGCGCCACGAACCCGCGCAGCGGCCCCAACTGCCCTAGTGGCCGCGGACGAACTGCATCGCCTCGGCCCGGGTGGCGGCGTCGGAGCGGAAGAGGCCACGCACCGAGGACGTCACGGTGACCGTGCCCGGCTTCTTCACCCCCCGCATGGATATGCACAGGTGCTCGGCCTCGATCACCACGAGAACGCCGCGGGGCGCGAGCACCTTGTCGATGGCGTCGGCGATCTCGGTCGTCATGCGCTCTTGGACCTGGAGGCGGCGGGCGTAGCCGTCGACCAGGCGTGCCAGTTTGGAAAGGCCGGTGATGCGCCCGTCCTCGGCGGGAATGTAGGCCACGTGCGCCTTACCCAGGAAGGGGACCAGGTGGTGCTCGCACAGCGAGGCGAAAGGAATGTCGCGCACCATGACCATCTCATCGTGCTCGGCGGCGAAGGTGACCTCGAGGTGGCGCGCCGGGTCGTCGTGCAACCCCGAGAAGAGCTCCTCGTACATGGACGCCACCCGGCGCGGTGTGTTGAGGAGGCCATCACGCTGCGTGTCCTCGCCGATGGCACTCAACAGCTCGGCCACCGCGGCCTTCACCCGTTCGACGTCTACCGCCACCCTTCCCTCCTCATCGCCTCGCGCGCCTCAGATCTAACCGTCAGTTGTCGCCGTCGGGACCGACATAGAGGTGGACCCCGGGCAGGTTACGGTAGCGCTCGGCCACATCGAGCCCGTAGCCCACGACGAAGGCGGCGGGGATGTGAAAGCCGACGTAGCGCAGGTCGAGCTGCACGCGCTGCTCGCCCTCCTTGACCAGGAGCGCGCACACCTCCACGCTCTTGGGCGAGCGGGCATTCAGGTAACGCCGCAGGTAGTTCAGGGTCAGACCGCTGTCGATGATGTCCTCCACCACCAGGACGTGGCGGCCGTCGAGCTCGGAGTCGAGGTCCTTGACGATGCGCACCACGCCCGACGTCCTGGTGGCGCTGCCGTAGGAGGACACGGCCATGAAGTCGACGTCGACCGGCAAGGAGATGGCCCGGCACAGGTCGCTCATGAACAACATGGCGCCCTTCAAGACGGCCACCAGCAGGGGCGGGTCGTCGGCGTAGTCTTCTGTTATCTGCGCACCCAGCTCCTGTACCCGTGCCGCCAGGCGGACCTGGTCTACCAGGACCGGCCCGACCAGCGGCTCGGCCCAACTCGGGACGGCATCACCGCACTGCGGATTCACCGGCGTGACACTATCCGAGCGGTGTGGCTCCACCGCCAGCCGGCCGGCCCGGCGCCGCACCCGGCGGCCGCCCGAGATCTCGGTGGCCACCGCACGGCCGGCGGCCACCTCCAGGACGCGTTCCACCTCCGCCAGCGACGGGGGATACGAGCTCCCATCCCCGCGGTCGGCACCCTCACCTTGGAGCCACCGGCGCACCGAACGCCGGGCCAACGGCACGGGCAGGGCGCGCAAGGCCTTCGCGTCCTGCGGGTCGGGGGCCGCCTCCGTCGCCAGCGCATTGAGCAGGGCCACCT
>PKYA01000169.1 GCA_003133545.1 Acidimicrobiaceae bacterium
GGCTTCACCTGGGAGCACGACGTCCATCTCTTTGTCCGTCGAGCCATAACCAACAAGGGCCTTTACGGCGATCCGGGTTGGCACCGCGAGCGGCTCTGCGCCATCGCCGAGGTGGCCTGATGGACATTCACGTACCCGAGATACCACCCCGCTACGAAGGGTTCCGTGCCGAGCTGCGGGCATTCATTGCCGCCAATAAGCCAACGCTGGTGTGGAAGCAGCGCAGCGGGCTGCGTACGCCCGATAGTGAAGCTGATGTCGTTGCACTTCGACAGTGGGTGGCAGCGTTGGACGATGCCGGCTACCGGCTGGGCCGCTTCTCGCTCGAGGAGGTCGACCCCTATGAGCAGCGAATCATCAAACAAGAGGTCGCTGTCGCCGGAGTACCTCTCGTGCTCGGCAACCCACTGGTGAGTGGTGCGCTCAAGACTTTCGGCACACCTGAACAGCAACGACGGTATCTCCCGCCCATGGCCCGGGGCGATCACATCTGGACGCAACTCTTCAGCGAGCCAAATGCCGGGAGTGATCTGGCATCACTGCAGACCAGTGCCAGAGTGGAGGGCGACGAATACATAGTAAGCGGTCAGAAGGTTTGGAGTACGTGGGCCCAATGGGCCGACTATGGCTACCTCTTGGCCCGGACTGAACCGATTGCCGGACCTGGCGGGATCTCCGCTTTCCTGCTCGACATGAAGTCACCGGGGGTAGAGGTCCGGCCGCTCCGAGAAATGACCGGTACCACCGACTTCAACGAAGTCTTCATGGACGACGTCCGCATCCCCGCCGCCAATCTCATCGGTACACCGGGGAACGGATGGATCGCCGCACAGACCAGCCTGCTCACCGAGAGAGAGGGGGTTGGCGGTGGCACCGGGCGCGGGGTGGCAGATGGGCTCACTGAGCTGGCCCGTCACCATCGCCGCCATGGTCGCCCGGCACTCGAGGACAGCGCAGTGCGACAGGAGATCGGGGCACTTGAGGCACGGTCTCGGGTCTTCGCTGCGTTGGGTTATCGCGTGGCGACCAAGGCGGCCCAGCGATCATCGGACGCCTGGGACGCTCCTTTGACCAAGATCTGGTNNCGTGGGCTCGGCCTGCCCAAGGAGCCTCGCGGGGTGTCACCCCTGTAGTCGGCTGCCCGACCGCTTCGCTTCGGCCATCTTGAACCACCGCGCCACGGCTTGTCTGTGATCGTCGGTAAGGGCGGACCTCGCCATTCGCTCGCTCTCCACGGGGAGCGATTGGGAGAGCGTGAGCCGTTCCGCTTGCTGCACATTCGCTTTGATGAATCGTGTTGCCACCCGCGGTCCCCGGGCGATGGATACAGCCCAGGCCATTGCGGCCGCACGAAATTCGTCCTCGGGGACCACCCGGTTGAACAGCCCGAGAGACAATGCCTCATCGGCGTCGATGATCCTGTCGTCGACGAGAATCTCAAGGGCTTTGGCCGGTCCCACCAGACGGGTTAGAAACCATGTACCACCGAAGTCGCCACTGAAAGCCAGCCGGCTCCAGCCTGGAATGAGCTTGGCGGACTCCGCCGCGATCCGGAGGTCGGCGGCCAGAGCAATGCTCATGCCCGCGCCAACGGCCGCGCCGGGGAGGGCTGCCAGAGTGACCTTGGGAGACCCGTGCAGTAGTTCCACCATGCGAGCGTCATGAGCCAGCATGGAACCGTGATCCTCAACCGTTTTTGCGCGAGAGACACTCCCGTCGTCTGCTCCCGGAGGATCGGGACGTCGTGAGGCACCGCTCCCGACATCGCCCCCGGAGCAAAAGGCGGTACCGGCGCCGGTGATCATGATGCAGCCCACCTCGGGATCACCCACGAATCGCTCGAGCGCCCGGGGTACCGCGTCGAACATCTCCGAATGAAGGGCATTGCGCCGCTCAGGACGGTTCAAGGTGATGATGCCGACGCCGTCAGTGCGCTCGGCCGTGACGGTTTCGGTGCCGGTCTCAATCTGCATGAAACGCTCCTTGAAGATTGGACGCTCCCGACCGATAGGCACGCGATCCGCCTTGTCGCGTATGGCGAGAGAACCTTATACAGGATACTCTATCCGTTCGTTGACCGACAACCAAGAATGGCGAGTGGAACGCAATGGCCACCTCAACAGAATTCGAGAAGGCGACCGACTTCAAGCTCAAGGACTCTGACATCGAAAGGGCCAGGGCGCTCATCGGTCGCTATTCAGCCTCCCGTGCGAGTGAACTCTTCACCGTCGCATCGCATGACGTGCTCCGCAATTTTGCGTGCGGCTATGGCGACGACAATCCTCTCTTCTGCTCGGAGGGCTACGGCGAGGCGACGCAGTGGGAAAGCCAAATCGCCCCGCCCATGATCGGTATTGGACTCAACAGTCCCCTCTTGGCAGATCCACACGTGGATCACCTGAAACGACCATCATTCCGTGGGATCCATGTGTTCGTCTCCGGGAGCACGTGGGAGTGGTACCGACCCGTGCGTGCCGGCGACCGCCTTTACAGCTTCGGCGGCATGGAGTCAGTGGAGGTCAAGGACTCAGAATTTGCCGAACGTTCCGTTCTCATCACGTTTCTCAACGTCAAGATGAACCAACGCGCCGAAGTCGTCGCGTCCATGCGGGTCCTGGCTATCCATGCCGAGCGCAAGACGGCCCGGGAGAAAGGGAAATACAACGCCATCGAGCCCGCCACCTACTCCGACGCGGACATCGCCCGGCTCGACGCCATTTATGAGGCGGAGGAGGTGCGGGGCGCTGATCCTCGCTGGTGGGAGGACGTCAACATAGGTGACACCATCGGTCCGATGGCCAAGGGGCCGCTGACGACAACTGACATGATCGTATTTCACGCCGGAGGCTACGGGTTCACTCCGTACAAGCCCTGCGCGAACCGCTTGGCATACGCGAACCGTCAACGGATCGCTCCGTTCTACGTCAAGAATGAGCAGGGAATACCCGACGTTGCTCAGCGTGTCCATTGGGACTCGTCCTGGGCCCAGGCAATCGGCAACCCCATGGCCTACGACTACGGCGTGATGCGCGATTGTTGGCTCACCCATCTTCTCACCGATTGGATGGGAGACGACGGCTGGCTGGTGCGGCAGCACAGTGAGATCCGTAAGTTCAACTACATCGGCGATAGCCATGTGCTGACGGGCGAGGTGATCGCCAAGCGCATAGAAAATGGTCGTCACGTGGTCGATGTCGTGATGCGCGGTACCAATCAGCGGGGTGAGGTGACCTGCCCTGGGTCCGCCACCGTTGCCCTGCCCAGCCGCGAAAAGGGACGTGACGTGGTCTTGCCCGATGTCCCGAAGGAGTTCAGCGATGTGGCGCGTTCGATGGTCGCTCGGCATCAGGAGTTGACTGCCGCGCGCAAACGGGCCAGTTAGACCTCAACGAGATCTATTGCCGGGACTTGTTCGCTTCGGACACCTCAGGGGAGAAGTAGCTCTGGTCCTCTCCCCAACCCTCGACGAGGTCCCAGGACCAATGGAACAGGGTGTCGCCACCATTGCCCCTCCAATGTCGACTGGCTGCCTCCCCCCTGACGAGAAGGTGGCGACCGCAGTCATCCGTGGCTTCGATCTCCATGGAGGTGGGCCATCCGGTCTGGGGATCCACTTTCAGGTGGCGCTCGCCCGCTGTGATGTGGCCGTACTGGCCATCGCGTAGCAAGAATCCACAGGACACGGGGTCGGCGTCACGGCCTGGAACGGAGTACACCAGCCAGGCATCGGTGGCGCTCGCCGTACCGAATGAATAGCCGATGCCGCCAAAGCGGGTGAGCGCCTCAGTACCCTTCTGGTGCTTCTTCTTGGGGCGACCCATGGGGCGAGGTCCCCACGACCGATCCCTCGTCGCATAACAATCGATCGCCACCCGTTCGCCTCGCAAGAGCATCTCTCCCGTGACATGACCCGGTTGATCGAAATGTGTGCCCTTGAAGAACGGGGCCACGCCGATCGGGTGGGGATTCGGCGCCATGACAGCCTCAAATACCACGTCAAGCTCGAGCGCGCCGGGATCCTCGTAGCGAATCCTGTACTGTCGCAGGGGTTCGATCATGGTGACCCGCACGCCGGTGGGCCATTCGAAGTCTCGCATGTCGCGCTCAGCTCGAACTGGCAATTGCAGCCCGGTGTAGTGGGCATGGTACGGCAGTTCCCAAGAGTACGACCCTGTGTCATCCCACACCCATGCGCCTCCGTTGCAGAGATTGGCATTGGGTCGAGCTTGGCAATAGGCCCACCCGCTCATTCGCCGTTCCGGAACGTTCCAGGAGAACCAGCACGTCTCCGTCTCCCACCAGTGGTCCGTGAGGACTTCGTCGTGGAAATCGTCGTCCGCCGGACCGAACTGCGGGTAACGGAGTTCGGGGTCAGCCGCGATGCCTTCAGTCACGTTCGACTCCTCATTCGAGAGCAGGCCAGTGGCGCTCGGCGAGCACGCCCATGGCGGGACGGGCCAGTTCGGTCTCCCGCGCCACTCGGCGCCACAGGTAACCCAAATAGGCGCCGTCGGTGAGCCGTCCCGATCGAACCTCCGCTGCAATCCGGGCGCGGCCCTCGGTGATTTCCGTTGGCCGCTGGCCGAGCAGCTTCTCGAGGTCGTCGAGTTCACACGCCTCGAAAAAGGGGCCGTATGCGTCAACCTGTGCCAGGTACTTGATCAGGCGTGCCAAGCCCTTACTGCGCGCCTTCGCCAGTGGATCGGCGATTCTGGGCACGACAACGTCGCGCAACTGACTCAGGAGCGCGTCGTACATCCACTCGTGGCCCCGTGACTCTTTCGGCGGGGGAACCTCGGCGGGCGTCAATTCGATCGCCGCCGTGCCAGCCAGTGCCTCGAGCCAAAGCCGCCGGTGCAGCACTCCATAGATGAACCCGTTGCCGACATCCCCGCCCGCCGGACCTTCGCGGGAGGAGACGGCTGCCGGTCGGTGACTCATGACCTGCAACTTGGCCTCGGCCATCACCTGGTAGTAGTGCACACGACCTTCGTCGATCACGTTTCCCGAACACAGCGCATACTCGCGGAGGCGCGCCGGGAAGTCGGGAAAGGGCTCTTGGGTGGCTCGCAGCGAGAGCCACGCGACGTCTTCCATGGGATCGCCGAGGTGCGCGAGCTCCCAGTCGACGATGGCCACGACGCGGCCGGCGGCATACATGAAATTTCCGGGCCCCGTGTCGCCCTGTACCAGGACGACCGGTCCCTCGTAGGTGGGGATGTTTCGACGAAGCCAGACCAACGTGAATGCCAGGGCAGGATCAGGTTCGCCCCCGCGAGCGGCGAGGAGTACGTTCCACTCGTCGAGTTCGTGACCTACGGCATCGGGCACCGTCGTTGGCCCAGCGAGCTCGGCCAGATCGAGCGACGCCGGATCCAACTTGTGCAACGCGGCGAGCTTGACCATGAAGTCTCGAGCGGTCTCCTCTTGTTCAGTCGGATCCGATATGCGTGAGAACCAGTTCTCCCCGACGAGTCGCTCGGACAGCATCGCCTGATGGGAGCGATGGACGCCCAGAACGCGGGCGACCGGCACGGCAGTGC
Source organism: Acidimicrobiaceae bacterium (assembly GCA_003133545.1). Taxonomy (GTDB): domain Bacteria; phylum Actinomycetota; class Acidimicrobiia; order Acidimicrobiales; family RAAP-2; genus Bog-473. The sequence goes on from PKYA01000169.1 coordinate 5,544, forward strand.
CTTGCAGCGCCAGGCACACCGTCGCCTCGCGCTGCAATGTCCACGGGTCCTTCGTAACCCCTGGATCGGAACGGTCATAGTGGAGAAAGAGCTCGACCACTGCTCCGTCCGATCGTTCCAGATCGACGAACCACGCTTCCTTGCGGGCTCCCCCCGGCTTGCGGTCGGCGATTTTCAAGACACCACCACCGACTTCCTCCACCCATGCGATCAGGTCGTGGGGAAGCTGCACGCCGGGGTCACCCATCTCTGACGATCCTCACCGCTAAAGGACTGCTCCGGTCTCTTTGAGGCGGATGATGTCGTTCCAGTCGAGACCCAGTTCAAGCAGAATCGAATCGGTGTGCTCGCCGTGCTCAGGCGCCCGGGTCAGCTCCGGGGGCGTCTCGTCGAACTGCACGGGATTGGCGACGAGGGTAAAGGAACTGCCCTCGTCGGTGTCGACATTCAACAGATAGCCGTTCTCGACTGCCTGGGGATCGTCATGAAGCTCAATCGGCTCCTGATAGACCGCCCAGACCCCGGTCGCCTCGGCCAGAGCCGTTTTCCACTCGGCGAGCGGCCGCTCGGCGAACGCCCTGTCAAGAGCGGCGACACATTCAGGCGCGTGTTCTCGACGATGGGCAGAGGTGTCGAATCGAGGATCATCGACCAATTCCGGTCGGCCGATCCGCTGGCAAAGGTCGGGCCAGTACCGGTCCGACTCGAGCATGGTGAGGTTGATGAAGCGCCCATCCTTGGTCTTATAGGCGCCGACCAGAGGATTGGGTGACTGGTTGCGGTCTCCCCGGGGCATTTTCGGGATCCCGAAGAGCTTGCTCGACACGATGTCGGGAGACAACGCCCACATGGCGCAGGACAGAAGTGAGATGTCGACGACCGAGGCCACACCATGCCGCTCCCGCCGAAAGAGTGCCGCCGCGACACCCCCAGCGATGGTCTGACCGCCCGGGAGGTCACCATACGCCGCCCGAGGACTGATGGGATAGTCAACCTCGTCCGGTGTCAGGCACATCGCATGGCCACCACGGGCAAAATAGGCGGCCGCGTCGTATCCGCCACGCTCTCTCTCGGAACCGCGTTGACCCATTCCACTGCCCCGGACATAGATGATCTCCGGGTTACGAGCACGGATGTGCTCAACGTCGATCTTCATGGTGTGGCGGGCCGACGGCAGGAAGCTCGTGAGAAATACATCTGCTGTCTCCGAAAGCCGGTACAACAGCTCGAGGCCCTCTTCGGACCGGAGGTCGACGCCTATGCTGCGCTTGCCGCGGTTGGGCTGCTCCATCATGAAATTGACGCTGCGAGGACCACCACCGAACATGCCCGCGGTGATCAATCCTCTCTGTGGGTCGCCGGTCTCGGGGTGTTCGACCTTGATCACGTCGGCTCCCCAATCAGCCAGGACAGCGCCGGCAGCAGGCACAAAGGTCCACGTTGCCACCTCGAGCACCCGGACGCCTTCGAGTACGCCCTCCACCTTCCCCCTTACCTAGGTTGCCCGTTCGGCACGTGACGTTTATACAGTATCCTGAACTTCGCTGGTGCAAGATGGCCCGTCGCGGCGCCGACCGGCACGGCTACGGCGAAGGCACCCCGTAGACGCCGCTCTCCCTGGGCCGGTCAGTTGCCCTCACCCGCTGAACCTTCGGCGGTTGGAAGCGGAATCTCTCTCCCCCGACTCCTGGCTACCCGTGGCTCCACGGACACCGGGCACCACCCGGGATACCTCGGCCGAGGCCGGGATCTGCCAAGCCCTGATAAAGCTGAATGGTTGTCTAGAGTATCCTCAATTAGTCATCGTGGATCAAGACGGGAGCCATGATCATCCTCGGGGGGCACGTGCGCATCGAGCCGGGTCGCAATGGCTAACTACCTCAACTTCCTCGTCTTGGGGCTCGGGAACGGTTCCGTCTTCGCTGCGCTGGCAATGGCCCTCGTGGTCACCTACCGAAGTTCGGGTGTGCTGAATTTCGGCACCGGAGCTCAGGCGTTGTACGCCTCGTATACCTACGCGTTGCTGCGCACCGGCCGCTTGCTGCTTCCCATCCCAGGCGTGCCCACCATCTCGGTGGGTGGCCCCATGGGTTTCGTCCCGGCACTGATCGTGACCCTCGCGATCCAGGCACTGCTGGGCGTCATTCTGTACGAGGCGGTGTTTCGTCCCCTGCGTCACCAACGAGCGGTCGCCAAAGCCGTGGCGTCACTGGGCGTCATGGGCCTGCTCACGGCTCTGGTGAATCTGCAAGTGGGTGCACAACAGCTGTTGGTTGCGCCCATCTATCCACAGAACGCATTCACCATCGGCAGTATCCGGATCCCGGCTGATCGGCTTTGGTTCGCCGTCACGATTGTCGGGGTGGCTCTGCTTCTGGGGGCGATCTACCGGTTCACCCGCTTCGGGCTGGCCACACGGGCCTCGGCTGAGTCGGAGGTCGGCGCCTTGGTCACCGGGCTCTCCCCGGAGAACATCGCTCTAGCCAACTGGGCCATAAGTGGCACCGTGGCCGGCCTCGCCGGCATCTTGATCGGGCCGCTGGTGCCCCTCATACCGGGCTCCTACACGCTCTTCATCGTTCCTGCTCTCGCCGCGGCCGTAGTGGGTCGGCTGTATTCGCTCACCCCGGCCGTCGTGGCCGGTCTCCTCCTCGGTGGCCTCGAATCCGTGTCCGTCTACCTCAGTTCCCGCTATACATGGTTCCCGAGCGGAGCCGGCCAAGTGCTCCCACTCGTGATGGTGCTCGCCGTCTTGCTGTTCCGGGGACGACCGCTCCCCACCCGGGGCCAGTTGATACAGCCCACCCTGGGCAAGGCCCCGCTGCCGCGCCGCATCCTCCTTCCCGTCGTGGTCGGAGTGCCCATTGCGGTGCTCATGCTCGTCCTGTTGCAGCAGAGTTTTCGCGATGCCTTCATCCTGAGCCTGATCCTCGCGGTCCTGGGCCTCTCGCTCGTCGTGGTGACCGGGTACGTGGGACAGATCTCGCTCGCTCAGTTGGCGTTGGCCGGTGTGGCCGGCTTCCTGCTGAGCACGTTTGCGCATACGTGGGGGATTCCGTTCCCCGTTGCGCCACTGCTTGCTGCTCTGGCCGCCACAGTCGTCGGGGTAGTGTTCGGTCTGCCGGCGCTGCGCATCCGCGGCCTGTTCGTGGCGATTGTCACCCTTGTCCTCGCAGTGGCGATCGAGGCCGTCTGGTTCCAGAACAACAGTCTGGACGGGAGTTCGGGCGGCGAACCGATCCCCGACCCGCGCCTCTTCGGTCTGGACCTCGGCATCGGCTCTGGGATTGGGTTTCCACGAATCGGCTTCGGCCTCCTCTGCCTTTTCGTCTTGGTCGTTGCTGCCGTCGCTGTCGCCCACCTTCGTCGGAGTCGTCTCGGTTCCGCCATGCTCGCGGTCCGGGCCAACGAACGTTCCGCCGCTGCCGCCGGCATCAACGTCGTGCGCATCAAGCTCATTGGTTTTGCCATCGGCGCCTTCATCGCCGGTATCAGCGGATGTCTGATGGCGTACATGCAGACCAACGTCACCTTCGAAACCTTTGATGCCCTGGTGGGGCTCCTGTTCTTCTCAACCGTGTTCGTCGCGGGAATCACGTCCGTCACGGGCGCCATTCTCGGCGGCATGGGTGCGTCCGGCGGACTGCTCTTCGTGTCGACCAACCATGTCGTCAATTTTGGCAACTGGTATGGCGTACTCCTGGGGATCGGCGTGATCCAAACGGTCATATTCAATCCGGAAGGCGCCGTGGGACCGATGTACGCGACGCTCGACAAACTTCGACATCGCTTCACCCCATCACCTGCGCGTCCTGATGCTGGGTCGGCAACGGCCTTTGCCGCACCAGTTCGCGTTCGTGCGGAGGCGGATGCGCCCATCTCCACCTCGCCCTCACCTCTCCACCCGGGATCCCGGACGCTGCTCGAGGTCCAGGGGCTCAGCGTGCACTATGGAGGCGTCATCGCGGTGAACGATGTCAGCTTTTCGGTAACCGAAGGACAGATCGTCGGTCTGATCGGGCCCAACGGGGCTGGAAAGACAACCTTCATCGACGCCCTCGGTGGCTTTACCCGTTATCGAGGGCACGTTGCTCTCGGAGGCCGACCTCTGGACGATCTGGCGCCCCATCTCCGGGCCTCCCAGGGCCTCGGGCGCACATTCCAAAGCATCGATCTCTACGAGGATCTCTCGGTGGCGGAGAATGTCGTCGTCGGACAGCATCTCGCCCGCGACAAAGGAGCCGAGCAGCTGGCGGTCGTCCTCAATTCCCTGGGTCTCTACGCTCTTCGAGACCGCAACGTCGGCGAGCTCTCGCAAGGTCAGCGGCAGCTGGTCTCGGTCGCACGTGCCCTCGCCGGTGAGCCCCGCCTCCTCCTTTTGGACGAGCCGGCTGCAGGGCTCGACAGCTCTGAGAGCGAGTGGCTGGCAGGGCGGCTCCGCGATGTGCGGGACACCGGCGTGACCATCATCTTGATCGACCATGACATGAGTCTCGTTCTGGGGTTGTGCGATGAGTTGTACGTGCTCAATTTCGGATCGCTGATCGCGTCGGGGACTCCGGATCAGATCCGGATTGATCCATTGGTGGTGGACGCCTACCTCGGTGCGACACGTTCGAAGGAGACGGTGACATGACGGCCGTCCCGGCTCTCGAATGTGCCCAGTTGCATGCGGGCTATAACAAGATCGCCGTGGCACGAGACATCGATATCTCGGTGGGACGGAACCAGATACTCGCGGTGCTCGGCCCGAACGGAGCCGGGAAGACCACGCTGTTGCTGACCATTGCCGGATTCCTCGCTCCGCTCAAGGGCTCCATCCGCATTGATGGCGAGGAGCTCCGAACCGGATCGGCACGCCGGATGAACAAAGCGGGAGTCGTCCTGGTGCCAGACTCACGCGCGCTCTTTACCGGGTTGACCCCCGTGCAGAACCTCAAACTGGCGGCGCAGCGGACCCGGGGCTCGGTCGATGAGGTGATGGACCTGTTCCCCGCGCTTCGGCTGCGGTCCCGCCTGCGGGTGGGTCAGCTTTCGGGTGGCGAGCAGCAGATGCTCGCCGTGGCGCGTGCCCTGATCCAAGCGCCGAAGGTGCTTCTCATCGACGAAATGAGTATGGGTCTCGCCCCGGTGATCGTCGAGTCACTCTTGCCGATTATTCGCCGAGTGGCCGACGAGAGCAACGCCGCCGTCGTCCTGGTCGAACAACACATCCAGCTCGCCTTGGAAGTTGCCGATGTCGCGGCCGTGCTCGTCCACGGCGATGTCATCGCGTTCGGCACGGCCGACGAGGTGCGCCAGCAGCAATCCGCCCTCGAACGGGCATACCTGAGTGGCGAGAGTTCCGCTTAGCGCACGGTGGATTAACGCTCCCACGAATCCGCATCACTGAGGGCGCGCGCCAGATTGCGTGCGCACCGGAAGTGTGAGTCGAGCCCTGAATGTGCCGTCAAGAGGTCTCGTTTCGTGCCCGTCCGAAAGAGATGACCACCCATTCTGCTGGTCATGTACCCGCCGAGCGCCAAGAGCACGCGGTAATAACCGATTGCGCGCGGGTCGGTGTCTTCGGTCTGGCCCCCGGCATGGACATACGCCTGGGCGAACGCCGGCCAGGGCATGAGAGCGTTGGCAACACCCCACGCGGCTGCCAGCTCTCGGGCTGGCGGGCCGATCGCCGCTCCCTCCCAATCAACGAGGGCAGTGACGTGGGCTCCATCCACAAGCATGTTGTGGAATCCGAAGTCCCCTTGCAACAGGCACAACCTCGAGGCCGGGACCACATCGGACACGTGTTCGTGGAGCCACTGTCGGGCGGCGTAGACGGCCCCACACGATGGTCCGGTGAGTTCGCCGATCCGCCCCACGATCGCCTCAACCATGGCGATGACGGAGTCCTCCGTAACCGCCGCCCCGTGCACATCGAGGTTTGACCGGGAGAGACGGTCGAGGGGAAGGGAGTGCAGTCGAGCCAAGCTGGCGGCCAGCTGCTGGCCTATATCCAGCTGATGGTCGGCCGGGGCGCGCAGGTCCGGGAAGAACTCCCCCGCCTTGGCGCCGCGCACGCGCTCCATCACGAGAAAGGTGCCCTCACCGAGGCTGTGGCCCTCCCGCTCGGCAAAGTACGGTTCGGGTACCGGAACGCCACCGAAATCGTGCACCGCCTTGATCACGGCGAACTCGTCTGCGGCCTGGGTCTGGAGCAGGGCCACTGGCCGATCCTTGCGCAGGATCACCTCGTCGGGCAGCTCGCCGGTACCGGACAGGGAAACGAGGATGGTCTCCTTCGACCGCCCACCGGGAACGACAGAGAGTCCTTCCACCGTCACTCCGGGGGAGTGGACGAGTCGCCCCCGAAGATATTCGGTGAGCAAGTCTCTCGTAATTGAGCACCCGTCGGAGGATGACTCGTCACCGGCGTGCAGATCATCAGCAAACACCGAGCACCGAAGTTCATCGACCCGTTCGAGGAAATCACGCTCGACCTCAACCAACCTGCGGCCGAGTTCTCGCTCGGTGGGGTCAGCGCTCCCGGCGGTCCGGGCGATTGCAGCGGCGGCTTGTTCCCGCAGCTCGTGGAACTGTGCCGGACTGATGTCGGGATACACACCGCCCGCGTCAACTTGCAGCAGCTCTTCGAAGGCGCCGCCGAACTCGGCGCTGAGAGCGGGTGCCGATTCCTCCTCGACGATGAACTCGGCAAGTATCCGATCGACGAGTCCCGCGGCATCGATCGCCTGCGCGCTTGTGAGCTCCGGCAGGAACACGTTCTGGACGGTTCGGCGCAGTTGCCGGTAGTAGAGCGCCCGATCCTCGCTGGGCTGCCTCACCCGTTTCCCGAATTCCCGCTCGTCACGGTGCCGTATGGGTTATGCCATTGGTGAGTGCTTCCGCCAGGGCGAATGCCGGCGGCTGATCTCCATTGCGGGGATTGATGTTGACTTCGAGGAACCCCCAGCCGCCAGCTTCGCCGTCCACCCACACGTCACCGACCGACTCCCAGCCGTAACGCTGACGGGTTGCCCCGATCATGCCTCCGATCGTGTTGATCCGCACTCTCGTCTGCCCGCCAGCCTCCAATTGGTAACAAACTTCGGCCGACGGGCACCGCAACGAATCATCATCGAGGTGCACGAGCATCTCGACACCGGTCACGGCCACCTCCTCCCCACCCCGTTTCAGCGAACCGTGCCGGAAGAAGCTGCCGTTGGCACCGACCATGGACCCGTAGCGGAACTGCAAGGATTCGCCGAACGAACCGCCGAAGCTCCGACTTGAAAGGAAACTGTCCCAACGACGAATCCCCCACGAGTGGTCACGCCACGCCGCTGCGTCGATCTCCGCGTTCCGACCATCGAGCGTCGCCGTGCCCCGGACGCGACAGGAGACATGGAAATTATTCGAGAAGATGGCGCCGGCCGATGATCCGTCAGAGGCCGCAAAGGCCGCCGCACCGGACTCGGAAAGGGTATCGACGTCGTCCTCTATCTGGAGGTCGATGTGGCAGCCCTCTCCCGCCAAGACGAATCTCAGTCGCTCGCCGTCATGGAAGAGCCGCTGCGGCCCGGCGCCCAGGCCGTTCTCATCGAGCCGGTGCAGCACAAGGTTTTCGTCGTTATGGCGAAATCGGGTCCCGTCTTCGTGATACACGCCGCACCAGAGATTGGCCGTACCGCGGTTGAGCTCATTGCCGATGCGGTGATTGCCGCCGAAGCCCGCCGTGGAGTCGCGCCAGGCCAGGTACACGCTTTCCTGCCAGTCAATGTCGTCCCCCGCGGGGTGCAGGCCCTCGTCTCTCACGCTCCGTGGCATCGTAATCAGTATACTTATTGACCGTCCAGGCGGCGCCCGAGCTGTCCGAGAACGCGCGCGGAACACGCACCGAGCCGACGACGGACCGGCCCAGAGTTAGTGGGAGAAGAGCCCAGCCGGATTGATCGCCTTGATGTTTGTCGCCAATCCATTGGCCTTGAGCGTACCGATCAACGTCGATACCGAACAGACGCTCGGGAGAGACGGAATAATCTTCCCGTTGCATGTGAAGGTGGCGCCATCGGAGAGGGGGAGCACCACATCTTTGGCGGTGGTGATCTGCTTGTTTATGCCCGCAGGTGTCACGGGCCCGTGATAGCCCTGCATCACGTTGATCAGGGCCCAAATTGCCGATGCCCCGTCGGACTGGTTGGTGCTCACATTTGGACTCGGGTTCACCGTCGGCGCGAACTTCTTGGTCATCGCGGCGTAGGTGGCGTAGTCCGGTGAATTCGTGACGCCGGGACTCGAGATGATCGACCCCGCCATCACCGAGTCGAGCGACGAATTAATTATACTCGGATCGACACATGTGCTGAGGACAAACCGTGGAAGTTTGAGGCCGAGTGTCTGATAGGCATTGAAGAACGACGTGCAGAGAGTGAGGTCGCCGGTCATCCCGATTGCTTGGGCGCCCCACTGCACGGCGCTCTCCAGTTGCGGAGTGATGTCTGCTGTGCCGAGACTCACCGGGATGACCTTGTAGCCAACCCCCGCATTCTTGAAGGCGGTCACACCAAGGCTTTCCGCCGGCTGAATCGCCTCAGGGACGTTGACGGTCAGCATGGCGAACTTCTTGTAACCCCTGGCTTTGGCGACGGCAGCATCGGCTGCGAGCACACCCGGGAAGCCACCCGTGAGTGAATACGCTCCCTTTGTCGTCGTCTCCTGTGTCGTGCTGCCCGACAACGTGATGTACGGAATGCCGGCCTGGACGATGGTGGGTACCTCGGTCGGGCCTTGACCGGTGAACGGGAGCGTCACGGCGACCACGTGCTTTTGCACCATCTGGTTCGCACAGTCTTGCCCACCCGCCGGCGTGGACAGATTCTCGCAGATGAACAATTGAATCGGCCGGCCGTCGAGCCCGCCCTTGTATTGATTTGCCCACGCGACTGCCATCCGGGCGCCTTGCTCGACGAGCGGTGCAGTACCGACCGTGCCCGACCCCCCATCGCTGATGAGCCCCACAATGACCGGCTTCCCCTTGGCTGGATCGGGCTTTCCGAGGGCCGAGCTCGAACTGGCTCCGGCAACAACGCCCGTGGACATGGCCAGAGTCGCCACGGATAACGCGCCGATTCCTGCAAAGACCAGCGAAGTCCTACGCCGGATCGAATGGTCCGTGGGTGCCTTCAGCACGTCAACCTCCAATTTGCGTGGGTGACGGCATACGCACACGGTGTTCGCAAGTCCTGCCCCCCATGCTCCTCACCAGAAGAGTACACTCTACTCACGGACCACAGAATGGTCAAGGGATCGCCCGCTGAAGCGGGTGCCGGCCTCCCGCGGCGCGACTGGGTGCAGTGGCCTTCACACGATGCGCGTGTCGTGATCGCTCCAGTACCGCTCCCGTAAGGGCAATTTGTACAATTTTCCCGTTGGGAGTCGGGGGAGCTCGTCTTGGAAGTCGATGGTACGCGGGCACTTGAAATGGGCGAGGTGTTCCCGGCAAAAGGCGATGAGCTCTTGCTCGAGGGCGACCCCAGGCTCGACGCCCGGAACGGGTTGCACGACTGCCTTGACGGCCTCACCGAGATCATCGTCGGGCACGCCGAGCACCGCGGCATCCATCACCTTGGAGTGTGTGACGAGAAGATTCTCGATCTCCTGGGGGTAGATGTTGACGCCACCCGAAATGATCATGTGTGTCTTGCGGTCCGTGAGATAGAGGTAGCCCTCATCGTCCAGATAGCCGACGTCACCGACTGTGCTCGCGTCGCCCGTCTGGTTGCGAGACTCCGTCGTCTGGGCGGGATCGTTGAAGTACTCGAAATTGGTCGCCCCACCGAACCAGACCGTTCCCGGCGTGCCGGTGTCGCAGGGCTCGCCGTCCTCATTCAAGATGAGCACCTTGCCGAGGACCGCCCGCCCGACAGTTCCTTTGTGTGCGAGCCAGGTCTTCGAATCGCAGAATGTGCAGCCGTTGCCCTCCGTGGCGCCGTAATACTCCAGAACTATGGGGCCCAGCCATTCGATCATCTGCTCCTTGACGGGAACCGGGCAGGGGGCGGCGGCGTGAATGATCACCTCCAGCGTCGACACATCGGCGGTGGCGCGCACCTGCTCGGGCAATTTGAGCAGGCGGGAGAACATGGTCGGCACTACTTGGGAATGGGTGACGCCGTAGCGACCCACCAAGTCGAGATACTGAGCCGCGTCGAAGTGTTCCATAACGATGGCGGTGGCTCCGAGACGGAGGGTGAGGGCCACGCTGACTTGGGGGGCAGTGTGGTAGAGCGGAGCTGGCGACAAGTAGACCATGCCCTCCCGAAGCCTCCACAGGGCCGTGATCCCTTCGTTGCTGGGCAGATCGTCGCCCGGGTGGGCGTGGGCTAGTGGACGCAAAATGCCCTTGGGGCGCCCAGTGGTGCCGGACGAGTACATCATCGGCGCCCCCATTTGTTCGTCGGGAACAGGGGTNNAGCCACCGTTCGACGTTCGGGCACAGCGCAGGGAGCCGGAACGCCACGTCGGCTTTGGCTGCAGAGGTCATCACAACGCGTGCCTGGGAGTCGTTGATGATGTAGGCGACCTCGTCGGGGGCGAGAAACGAGTTCACGCACGTGTAGAACAAGCCGGTTCTCTCGGCACCTCCTTCGCAGATCAGCATGCGGTAGTCGTTGTCCATGAAGATCGCCACGTGGTCGCGAAGACCCAGACCAGTCTGGCGGAGCATCCGCGCAACCTGATTGGCGGCTGACTCGTACTCGGAGAAGGTCACCACCTCGCCGCCGGTCGCCATCACGATCGCCGGCTTGTCGGGAAACGCCTTGGCGTGCTTAGCGGCGTACATGGCAGTTCGGTTGAGGTCTCACCGTGTGGCGCCTGCACACCGGTAGAGCGCATCGACGAGGCAGGCACCCATCAGGGGCATTGCCTGATTCTCCAGATGGTTGCGTACGAACCCGCAGCCGATACGGGCGACCGGATCGGCAAAAGCAATCTGACCACCCGCCCCCATATGTCCGAAGGCTTCATCATTCGGACCATGCTGGCGGGGCAAGCCCGGAATGAGGGAGGGGGGTTCGCGCGTATACCCCAAGGCCCAGCGGGTGGGTACACGCATGACCGCATCGCGTCCGCAGACCTGCTCTTCGCTGAAGAGCGCCACCGATGTACGTGACACGAGGCGGTCCCCGGCAGCCAGCTCGGCGAAGATCCGCGCCAATCCTCGTGCGTCGGCCGTGGCGTTGATGGCGCCGATCTCGGCCCGCAGCACCGCCGGCGTGTTCATGAAGGAGGCGAATCGCGGAGTGCCGTGCTGGTCAGCGAACAGGTGGCCCTCGGAACCCGCGAGCACCGAACGCCCCGCGAGCGATTCGGGATCAATCGTGGTCAAGGCGCCGCCCCGAGACGCCGAGCGCGGCGTCCATTCGATGACGGTCGCGACGTGAGCCTGCTCCTCGTCGGGGGTCCCGATGTGGCACGCAACGTCCAGAGGTCGCGCCACTTCCGCATCGAAGAAGGCCCCGAGGCTGGCGCCCGAAACGCGGCGCACGATCTCACCGATGAGCCAGCCGAATGTCACACCGTGGTAGCCGTGCCTCGTTCCTGGTTCCCAGGCCGCCGGTGCAGCAGCGATCGCCGCAGCGATCCCCGGCGTGTTCTCCCACCCGTCTCCTTCCCACGACAGAATGCGGCCGGCGCCGGGCACTCCAATGGCCCCCGACTGGTGACTGAGCAGGTGCCGGACGAGTGTGTGCTCCTTCCCGGCTGCTCCGAACTCTGGCCAGTACTTCACGACCGGAGCATCGATATCGAGGTCACCTCGGTCGCAGAGAATATGCGCACACAGGGTGGTAAGGCCCTTCGTGGCAGACATGATGACGGCGCGCGCGTCCGACTCCCAGCGAATATCGGGACCTGCGTGACCGGCCCAGATGTCGACAACGCATTCGCCGTCGACAAACGCACAGAAGGCGCCTCCGCCGGACCCGAGATCAGCCACGCGCTCGCGCTCTCCGACCTGCAGCCGCGCGCCATGCGCCAGTACCTCGCCCACGCGTTCGAATCCCGGCGCCACGAGTCCTTCTACCTCGATCACAACGATCGGAGCTCCTCGCCCACGGGGGGCCACCAGGCCTTCCGCCACCACGCGACGTTGATCCGGTCGGCCACGCCACCGTAACGGCGTCGAATTTCCGCGGCCAGCGAGTCGGGTGCGGTAATGATCGAAAGCGTGTCAACGATCTCGTCGTTGATGAGCTTCGCCATTTCTTCCCAGTCCCCTCGCTTCGAGCTGAGATAGAGCTCGGGTTGTAGCTCCCCCCACCCGTGAAGGTCCAGCACGGGCCGGTAGGCGGGCGTCGATCCATAGAAGGCCAACTGCTGGCGCATGGCCGCGCGCGCCTTCGCCTCCTGTTCGTCATTCGTGACGACGGTGATGAATCCGGGGCATGTCACTTCAATGTCCGCGCGAGAGCGCCCGGACTTTTCGAGTCCACGTTGGAGTGCGGGAAGCGTGATCTCACGGACATAGCGCGGGCTGGAAAAACCGTGCGTGATCACTCCGTCTGCCACCTCTCCCGCCACCTCTGTCATACCCTCACCCACCGCAGCAACGAACACCCGCGGCGCGGCGAACTCGTGTGGGCGCGGCGTGAAGAGTGGCGTCATCAATGTATGGGTGTAGAACTCGCCTTCAAAATTCAGCGGCGCCCCCTCGTTCCACGACGCCCATACAGCTCGCAGGGCGAGCACGAACTCCCGCATGCGCGCCGCCGGTCGCGACCACTCCGCACTGAATCGTCGCTCGATGTGCGCGCGCACCTGTGAACCCAGACCGAGGATCAACCGGCCGGACGAGAACTCCTGGAGCTGATTCGTCGTGTACGCCAGGCTCATCGGGTTGCGGGCGAAGGCGATTGCGATGGAGGTTCCGAGGGAGACGCGCTCGGAGTGCTCGGCGGCCAACACAAGGGACAGAAACGGGTCGTTCGTGGTTTCAGCGGCCCACAGGCAGTCGAGACCAGCCTGCTCGGCCGCGAGCGATCGGGCGGGAACTGCAGCGAGATTGGCGCCGATACCGGTATCGATCTTCATGCCCGCGCTCCGTCCCTGCGCGTCCGGCGTGCCGGTGCGGGCGCCGGGCCCTTTATCGCAGGAGCATCGACCGAGAGTCGCAACGGGATCCCGACTTGGACGAACGGGCCGGCCACGGGATGGCGGACGATGGCAAGCAGGTTCCTGTGCCGCACCTGCTCGTCGTCAGCGATGGCGTTGGGGTGCGCACTGACGGCTGCGGGAACGCCGTGCGCATTCAGGTGCAGGCTCACCTGCTCGAGGGTCATCGCACCAATTGCCTGCGTAAGGGCTGGCATCGACACCTCGTCGAGTCCGAATGCTGTGGCCGCAGCAGCCTGCTGTTCCGGCGTGACGGCACAGAGCACCAGCCAGCCGTCCGTGGCCTCATAGAGATGGCACCACGGCGTTGGCCCACCCAGGTCCGCTCCCACGTCATCGGCGCGTTGTCCGTCGATGGCGATCTGGGCTATCTGCTCGGATTGGAATGCTGTCGCCGTCATCATCAGCGAAGCCTCAACGTTGCTCACCGCCACGCCGCGTGCGCGGGCCAGCAACGCAAGCACGCACCCGGCGGCAAGGTGCAGGCCCGTACCGTAGTCATTGGCCGTGAAATTGACGGGTTGCGGACGGCCTCCCCCTTGCGTCATCTCCATTCCGGTTGCGGCCTGTATGACGTAGTCGAAGGACGGACGGGAGGCGAGAGGACCCTTTAACCCAAAGCCCTTGGCGCGGGCATAGATCAGGTTCGGGTTGACGGCGCGCAGATGCTCCTCGTCGAGTCCCAACCGCTCCCATGAACCCGCCACTGCGTTCTCGACGACGACATCAGCCACGCGCACCAGATCGAACAGGCGCTGACGATCTTCGTCGCTCCGGACGTCAAGTGTGAGTCCTCGCTTGGATCGGTTGGCGTCCAGGTAGATGTTGGGAAGCGCCGGCATGAGTTGGTAGGCGCCCTCGCCGCCGGGCGGCTCCACCTTGATCACGTCCGCTCCCAGCTCGGCCAAGAAGCGAGCCGCCAGGGGTCCGGCCCAGAAGCTCGACATATCGATCACGCGGTGGCCCGCAAGTGCTCCCGTCTCCAGGCCATGGCGACCGGACCGGATGGCGCGGTGCCCGTCCATATTCACGTGTACCGGGGGAGCCACGAGGCGAATCAGTCCGAATGTGGCGTCTTTTCTCTCAGCCAGCACGCCGTTGGCCCGCACCTGCTCGTGCGCGAGCCACTCTTCGAGGGTGTTGCATTTCGACACGGCAGCCGGCGCCGCAATGAGGGCCTGCTCCCACTCGTCAGCCGAACGCTTCGCGAAGCGGAGGGCGATCTCCCGCCGCATGCGATCACACCACTCGCGATCGGTCAGCCGGGCCAGCGATGCTGGGTCCGAGAAGTCCAGATCACCTTCGTTGTCGAGATCGATCAACCGGCACAACTCTCGCCACCGCTCGGTCCCACTCAGATTGATCTGCATGCCACGGCCGTCAAGCGTTTCATACGTGCGCAATATCGGCGAGCGCGCTTCGCGGATTACCTTGGGCCGATGGCGTGGCCGGTGAAAGATCGGGCCGGCATTCAAGAACAACAGTGCTTCGAAAAGCGATGTCTCGACATGTTGCCCGTAGCCAGTGGTCTCGCGTTTTACGAGCGCCGCGCCCACACCGAGCACTGCGAGCAGCGCAGCAGCGACGCTGGCCATCGGGAAAGGCAGCCATATGGGCTGGGCACCCGTGAACAGCCCCTGCTGGGCGCCCGCTCGGGCGTGGACAAGCGGCTCCCAGCCTGGGTCATCACGCGATGGACCGGAGCTGCCGTAGGCAGAGATCGAGCAGGTGACGAGGTTTGGTTGGCTTTTTCGCAGCGCGTCGAGCGGCAGCCCCAGACTCGCCATCGACCCGGGTCGCAGGTTTTCGAGCACTACGTCAGCGCCGTCGATCAGCTCGAGAGCCTCGGCATGACCGTCAGGTGACATGAGGTCCAGCATCACCGATGTCTTTCCCCGGTTCCACGCGGCAAATCGGGCCGGGTCCCGTCGATAGGGGTCGCCCCCTGGACGCTCGATCTTGACGACGTCTGCTCCATGGTCGGCGAAGAGGGTGGCGGCGAACGGCGCGGCGATGTAGTGACCGAATTCGACGATTCGCAAATTGGGGAGGAGTTTGTCAGGAGCCATAAAGGGCCTTGGGCACTGCCTGGAACGGAACGACGATGTCTCCCTCTTCGTCCCGTGGTAGCCCGAGGATCCGCTCGGCGATCACATTTCGAACGATCTCGTTGGTCCCCCCGCCAATCGACGCCGATTGTGCGCTGAGCAACTGGCCGCACCAGCGGCCCCCTTCGGGATCGGAGGGCTCCCAGGCGATTGCGTTCATTCCGGCGACAGACACCGCTGTGTTGCCAGTGTCCTGCACGAATTTTGCCATGGCCAGTTTGAGCAGCGACGACTCTCCGCCAGAACTACGGCCGCTGCCGCGCTGGACCCCGAGGTAGCCCGCAAGGTGGCGGAGCACCATCTGGCGGATGCGGAGATCGGCCAGCCGTTGACGCACCTCGGGTCGGGAGGCAAGCCCTCGGGATCTCGCCTCGGCAACGAGCGCGTTGAAGCCGCCTCGGCCCCCACCACCCGAGCCCATGCCCCCGAGTGCCTGACGTTCGAACGCGAGCATGGTACGAGCCACCCGCCATCCACCGTGGGTTTCGCCCAGCGCGTTGGCCGCGGGGACGCGTACACCGTCGAGAAAGACCTCGTTGAAATGGGATTCACCCGTCATTTGCCTGAGAGGGCGCACCGTGATGCCCGGTGTGCGCATATCGACGATCAACATCGTGATGCCGTCACGTTTGGGTAGCTCAGGTGCTGTACGAGCCAGACAGGCAGCAAAGTCACTGTGCTGCGCACCGGAAGTCCAGACCTTCTGTCCGTCCAGGACCCATGTGTCGCCGTCACGAAGAGCGCGGGTCTGCACGCTCGCCAGGTCGGAGCCGGCGCCTGGTTCGCTGAAAAGTTCGCACCAGACGTGGTCTCCGCGCAGCAATGGTGGGATGTAGGTGAGCTTCTGTTCTTCGGTTGCGTGAGCGAGGATCGTCGGGCCGCACATGCCGAGGCCGATCTCGAGGGCGCGGGGTGGCAGCTGGAAGGCGGTCGCCTCACGGTCGAAGATCCGTTGGAATTGCCCGGAGAGACCGGCGCCTCCGTACGCACGGGGCCAGGTGATCCCCGCGTAGCCCGCGTCGGCAAGTTGGTGTTGGAACTCCTTCGCCCACATGACGCCTTTCGACTTCGAACGAGTCGCAGCTCCCTTGCGCGAAAGGGTCTCCCCCAAGAAAGCACGGACTTCGACTCGGAATTGCTCCTCGTCGATGAGGTGCGGTGACGTCATACCGACGCCACGACGACAGGGCGGGGGGCGCCGAGCGCCATCAGCGCGCCCATCGCCATCTCCTTCATGACGGCGGCGAGCCGTTCACGATCCATGCTCGTATGCGGCGCAGACACCGAGCGCAGCAAGCCATCGACCATGATCACCGCAGCCCTGGCTTCTTCGTCGGTGAGTCCCGGGCGAACCTCGCAGAGGAGGTGCACCCATTCAGCCATGGTGACGCGATCGATACGGGCAACCCGTCTTCGATCATCCTCGTCCAGCAATCGGAACTCCTGTTGGTACACGATACGGAGATTTCCGCTCTTGAGCTGCAATACCACTGCGGCGTCAATCAGACTTTCGAGCGTGACGAGTGCCGGAGTATTTCTATCGAGGATGTCATCCACCGTCACGCGCCACGTGATCGCGGCCTCTTCGGTCAACACGGACAGGAGCTCGTGCTTGCTCTTGAAATATCGATAGATCGCCGGGCCGCTGACGCCGGCTACCCGACCGATGTCGTCAAGGCTCGTGGCTCGAAAGCCACGCTCTCGGAAGAGGTTGGTGGCAGCGGCCATGATCTCCGCCCGGCGCCGCGCTCCCTTCGTGGTCTTGGCGGCACCACCAATACTCTCGACGTCCGTAGTGCTGCCCACCATCACCTCGTCGCCCGGTGCGAACACCGGGAATGTCTCCCGATGTCGGTTTCCCATGCGGACCTTCCAGCTCGCCCCTGGCCCCAAAAGTTATCCGTAACTGACGAATGTCGCTTCATTTCCCGTTGACGCCGGCGATTCCCCTCCTTATAGTTTAATCAAGATTAACAAATTGGCAAGGGGGCAGCCCGGTGGAATTCGGCATATTCATGGAGTTGTCCGTCCCGCGCCCATGGACGGCGGAGTCCGAACGGCAGGTATACGCCAACGCACTCGAGCAAGTGCGTTTGGCCGACGAGCTCGGATTTGACTACGTGTGGGCAGTCGAGCACCACTTCCTCGAAGAGTATTCGCACTGCTCAGCGCCCGATCTGTTCCTCACCGCCTGTGCCATGCAGACGAGCCGGATCCGGGTCGGGCACGGCGTCGTGGCCTGCGTTCCGCAATACCAGAGCCCTATTCGCGTGGCGGAGCGCGCTGCCGTCCTCGACATCCTGTCGGGCGGACGCTTGGAATTCGGCACGGGACGATCTGCCACATGGACCGAATTGGGCGGATTCCGGGCCAATCCCGACGAGACAAAGAAGACGTGGGACGAGTTTGTCCGCGTCATCCCGAAAATGTGGACCCAGGAGCGCTTCAGCTGGGAAGGTCGGGTGTTCTCCATGCCGGAGCGGGCCATCCTCCCCAAGCCGATTCAAAAGCCTCATCCCCCCATGTGGGTCGCGGTGACCTCCCCTGGGACCGAGATTGATGCCGCCGATCGCGGCCTCGGATGCCTTGGCTTGACTCCCGGTGGCTTCAAAGAATCAGAAGCCCGCGTGAACACGTATCGCGCGCGCATCGAGAACTGCGAACCGGTCGGCGACTTCGTCAACAACAAGGTGCATACCGTCAATTTCCTTTCCTGCTCCGAAGATGGTGACCATGCCCGCCGCTCCGGCCTGAAGGTGGCCAGCATGTTCAGCTACATGGCCTCGCAGCTGTTGTCGGCCAAGGAGGTGCTACCGACGAACTCCTACCCCTCAGCAGGATTGCTGCCCGCACTGCGCCGGGAGTCCGGAGGGCCCGGAGACGCGGCAAAATCCTTCAAAGGCGTGACGATGGGTACTCCCGATGACGTTGCCGGGGCCATACGGCAATGGGAGGCCATCGGCTATGACGGCATCAACTTCATCGCTCAGTTCATGGAGGTGGTCCCGCAACAGTACGTCCTCGACAGCATGCGGCTGTTCGCCGAGGAAGTCATGCCCCAGTTCAAGCACTCGTCGAAGACACAGCCGGTCTCAGTGGGGGTGGCGTAATGCCGCTGGCGGGCTCACTCGACATTCGTGGCTTGCTCGAAGATGCTCCGACGGTGACGCTCACTGACCGAGAACTGCATGTCAATGGCGTCGATATTCTCCAAGTCATGTACGAATTGGGGTTCTCGGCTGTCGAAGCGCTCGTGCCGGCAGCCCTGAACCCAACGATTCCGCCCGTGGTCGGTTTTCTCGTCTACCAGGCCGCGGAGAGTGAGTTCGGTCCGTTCTCACTCGTGCAGGTTCGCCTTACCGCTCGTGCCGGCGTGCGTCCGCGCGCCTATCTCGTTTCTGCGTGTTGTGACAGCCCGGCCGCCGCAGAAGCCTTATCGGGTTCCTGGGGGTACCGCATCCGGCCCGCAGAGATTCGCCTGCGCCGCTTCCATGATCGGGTGGACTGCACCGTCATCTCCAACCGGCAGGCCATCCTGGAGGTCGGTCTTGTCGATCCCACGCCGATTACCGGGCACGACATCCAGTACCCGCCGGGCATGCACCTCGCCCGGATTGACGACGAAGGCACCACCAGGCCGCGCCTCATTCAGGTCGACTCCGAATACGAATTCCGCCGAGCCGATCGGGGACGGCCGGGACTCGGAACGTTCAACCCTGCCGCCTGGGGTGACGATCGGCTGATTCCCGTGGAACCTGTCTCCGCCAGCTTCGCGTCGTGTGATGTCACCATCACGAACGTGCGATACATCTGCAACCCCGACATCCCTGCATCTGAAGGTACCCAGAACGTCGGCAGCAAGTAGGGGGCGTACCTGAACATCGCGAAATATGGAGACGCACCGTGGGCTTGTGGCCGGGCGATGACCACGCGCAATGAGGATCCGATCTACGGGTCCGCGAGCGAGGGGAGCTTTACGTGAAACTGTCGATGCCGCTGAGCTATGCGGGGGGNNGGTGCAGATCGGCGCGGCGATCCTGCCCATCTTCACCCGCACCCCGACTCTGATCGCCATGACGGCGGCGGGAATCGACGCCCTCTCGGGCGGACGCTGCGTGCTCGGTCTGGGCGCGTCAGGACCGCAGGTGATCGAAGGATTCCATGGGGTGCCCTTTGACCGTCCGCTGACCAGGACACGCGAGATCATCGAGATCTGCCGCGACGTGTGGGCTCGGGAGGCTCCGCTCGAGCACCAGGGCGCTGCCTATCGGATCCCGTTGCCGCCGAACCAGGGCACCGGACTCGGTAAGGCCCTCAAGATCATCGGCCACCCCGAACGGTCGAGTATTCCGATCTGGGTGGCGGCACTCGGAGAGAAGAACGTCGCCATGACCGCAGAGGTGGCTGACGGCTGGCTTCCGTTGTTCTTCGTAGCGGAAAAGGTAAGGGACGTCTTCGGAGCGTCCCTTGATGCCGGCACGGCCCAACGCGACCCGGCCTTGGAGCCCTTGCAGATTGCCGCGGGGGGAATTCTGGCTATCGGCGAGCTCTCTGCGGTTGCCGCCATGAGAGAGCTCGGAAGACCCACCGCGACGCTGTACATCGGGGGCATGGGCGCCAAGGGCAAGAACTTCTACAACACTCTGGTCCGACGTTACGGATATGAAAAGGAAGCGGAAGAAATTCAGGACCTGTACCTTTCCGGGCACAAGAAGGAAGCGGCGGCCAAGGTCCCAGATGAACTGCTCGAGGCGACTTCGCTGTGCGGTCCCGAAGGGTACATCAAGGAACGTCTGGCGGCGTTCGCCGAGGTCGGCGTGACTCATCTGAACGTCACGCCGGTCGGCGGCGACCCGGTCGCAATGATCGAAAAGGTCCGCGGCTGGCTCTGAGCGCCGCTGGGCACCTCAGTCCGGGGGCCCGAACAGGCGGTCACCGGCGTCGCCCAGACCCGGCACGATGTAACCCAGCGCGTTGAGCTCGGGGTCTACCGCCGCGCAGAACAACCGCACGGTCGGCTGGGCCGCCCGGAAGGCGGCGATGCCGGGCACCGAGGCGATGATGCACAGGGCGAGCACCTCCCGGGCGCCGCGGTCGCGTACCAGGTCGCACACCTGGATGAGCGATCCCCCCGTGGCGAGCATCGGATCGCAGACGATGACGCGCCGACCGTCCAGACGGCGGGGCAGACGGTTGAGGTAGACCTCCGACGCCAGCGTCGCCTCGTCACGGCGCAGCCCGACGTGCGCCACGTCGGTCAGGGGCACCACCTCTTGTATGGCCTGCACCATGCCCAGGCCGGCGCGGAGCACGGGCACCACGAGGACGTTCTCGTTGACCCGGCGCGCTGGCGCGCCGTCGCTGACCGGGGTGTCGACGAGGACCTCCTCGGTCCCGAGATCACGCAGGGCCTCATAGGCCAAAAAGCGCGTGACCTCTGCCGCCAGTTGGCGGAAGGTGTCCCGGTCGGTGTGCTTGTCGCGCAGCGCCCCCACCCGGTGCGCCAGCACCGGGTGGTCCACGAGGGTCACGCCCGCGGTCTCCAGATGGCCGCTCACGGGCGCCCGCTCCCCGGGGTGGCTGCCGCGACGAGCTCGGACAGCACGCGGCGCAACTCCAACGTGATGCGGTCCGCCCGGGTGTGCACCTCCGCCGTGGGCGCGAGTGGGAGGACCAACGCATCGAAGGCCTCCTGGACCCGTAGGTCCTCGCGCAGAACGGCCACCTCGAAATCGACCGCGTCGGCCATGCGCTGCGCATCTCCCGAGAGGTCGTCGCGCCACAGGGTAGTGAAGAGACGACACGAGTCGGCCGACTCGGGCTGGATGAAGAATCCGATGACGTTGCTGCCACCCGCCTCGACGAAGTCGATCCGCAAACGCAGGTGGAACGGCGCGCTGAGTCGGTAGGCCAAGCGGCGGGTCTGCATCAGGGGCCGGATCCCCGCCGCCACTCCCGGGTCCTCCCGGTTGGCGAACGGATGCGTATAGGACACGGTGAAGGACCAGTCGTCGTCTCGGGTCACCGTGTAGGGGGGCACCTCTGCCGCCTCGCCGGCGCCGAAGGTGCCGGCATGGACGAAGGGGAAGTGCGCCAGTTCGAGGAAGTTGTCGGCCAGCAGTCCGGCCGAGGCGCGCGCCGAGAGAGTCGGGAGCTCGCCCGCCTCGAACGACGGGTCATCGGCCTCGACGATGGAGCCGAGCGGGGAAATCGGCTCTTCGGGGGAGAGGAACACGATCCCATGGGCCTCGGCGAGACCGGCCGGCCCGGACAGACGGGCGGCCGGCGGTACGGTGGCCCCGGGCCCGAGCGCAGGGATTTCGATGCAGGTGCCGGCCGCGTCGAAGCGCCACCCGTGATAGGCGCACTGCAGCACGTCCTCGTGGCACCGGCCCAGCGACAAGGGAGTGCGCCGGTGCGGGCAACGGTCCTCGAAGGCCACGATCCGCCCACCGGCCCGGTAGAGCACCCAGGGCTGGCCGAGGAGCATGACCCGGAGTGGCTGCGCGGTCACTTCCGAGGGGCGGGCCACGGGATGCCAGCACCGTCGCAGGGCCGGATCGATGTTGGAGAGCGCGCGCGTGGACGGTTCCACGTCGGAGGGTGAGTGGCCCATGGCGGACCACCCTGGTGCGCCACGTGCCGCGGCGTCAAGAAGGGTGGAACCTGTACAGTCCGTTGCCGCTTGACAGAGGAGAT
Organism: Acidimicrobiaceae bacterium; assembly: GCA_003133545.1. GTDB lineage: Bacteria > Actinomycetota > Acidimicrobiia > Acidimicrobiales > RAAP-2 > Bog-473. The sequence goes on from PKYA01000169.1 coordinate 27,506, forward strand.
NNACCGCGGTGGCCCTGGCCGAAGCGGGAGCCGACGTGGTGCTGGCCGCCCGCACCGAGGAGCAATTGCGCAAGGTGGCCGAGAAGGTCGAGGCCGCCGGCAGGCGGGCGGTGGTGGTCGTCGGCGACCTCTCNNATGCCTCGCCCCTTTCTCGATACGTCGCCGCGCGCCCTCGAGGCCGCTTTCCACTTCAACGTCAGCGCCGGCCACGCCCTCGTGCGGGCCGCCGTGCCCCTGATGCTCGAGGGGCATGCGCCCGGAGGGAGCATCGTGAACGTGTCGTCGGTCATGGGCCACGTAGGTGCCCGCGGCTACCTGGCCTACGGGACCGTCAAGGGCGCACTCGAGCAGTACACCCGCCTGGCCGCCCGCGACCTCGCTCCCCGCATCCGCGTCAATGCCGTGGCCGTGGGATCGGTCGACACGTCCGCCCTCGACATCGTCATGGCGAGCGACGAGCTCCGCAGCACTATGGAGAAGGCCACCCCGCTCGGCCGCATCGGTGATGCGAGCGAGATCGCGGCCGCCATCCTCTTCCTGGTGTCGGCTGCCGGCTCGTTCGTTACGGGCAAGATCCTGCAGGTGGACGGCGGCCTGCAGTCGGCCAATCTCGAATTCGAGCTCCCCGATCTCTAAAACCTCGGAGCGGCAGCACCGATCGCACAACCGCAGCACCCATCGCATGACCGCAGCACCGATCGCAAGGAAAGGGAGGGGAACCCATGACCCACCGTGTTGTCGAGTGGAGCACCGGCAACGTGGGGCGTCACGCCCTGGCCGGCATCGATGCCCATCCGGAGTTGGAGCTCGTCGGCCTGTTCGTCTCCAACCCGGACAAGGTCGGCGAAGATGCCGGTGCGCTGGCCGGGTTGAGCAAGAGCCTCGGCGTGACCGCCACCAGCGACGTCGACGCGTTGCTCGCCTTGCGCCCTGACTGCATTGTGCACACCGCCATGGCCGACGACCGTCTGGGTGAGGCCCTGGCCGACCTCGAGCGCTTCCTGGCGGCCGGGATCAACGTGGTCTCGTCGGGACCGGTCTCCCTCCAGTTCCCGGCGGATGACGACCCGATGGCCGCGCCGTTGGACGCAGCCGCCCGCAAGGCCGGAGTCAGCCTGTTCGTCAACGGCGTCGACCCCGGTTTCGCCAATGACGTGCTCCCCCTTTTGCTCTCGGGCATCAGCGAGCGGATAGAGGAGGTGCGCTGTTCGGAGGTCCTCAACTACGACACCTACAACCAACCGATGGTGCTCTTCGACATCATGGGCTTTGCCCATCCCCTCACCCACGTGCCCATGCTGCTCCAGCCGGGCGTCCTCACCATGGCCTGGGGCGGCGTGGTCCGCCTGATCGCCGCCGGCCTCGGTGTCACCTTGACCGCCGTGAACGAGTGGTACGAGCGCGAAGCGGCCCCCGAGGACTTCGAGGTGGACGCCGGTACGGTGCCCAAGGGCACCGCAGCTGCCCTGCACTTCGAGGTGCGGGGCATGGTGGGCGAGCGGGCGGTCGTGGTGCTCGAGCACGTGACGCGTCTGCGCGACGACCTGGGCGCCTCGTGGCCCCAACCGGCGGGCCAGGGTTGCTACCGGGTCCAGATCACCGGTGAGCCCAACTACACGCTCGACCTCCAACTCATGGGCACCGACGGTGATCACAACACGGCGGGACTCAAGGCCACGGCCATGCGGCTGGTCAACGCCGTACCGGCCGTGATCGCGGCGCCGCCNNCCGGTCAGCGAAAGTCGCGACTGGCCGGGACGGATGTGCCCACCGACAACGCCTCCACCCGTTCGGCGGTCAGGTTGACCGTGTCCTGACCCAGTTGCAGGCGCCCCCGGATGAGGAGCACCGGCGCATGGCGGGCCACCAGCTTCCAGCGCGCCCAGGCACCGCGGGAGAAGATCACGTTCACATGGCCGGTCTCGTCTTCGAGGTTGACGAAGACCGCGCCGTAGGCCGTCTCGGGGTGTTGGCGGTGGGTCACCACGCCCGCCACCGACACCCGCTCCCCGTCGGTGCGCCCGGGCAGGTCATGGGCCATCACCACGCCCATGGCTTCGAGCCGCTCCCGGGCCAGGTGCATGGCGGTCCGCTCGGGCGCCAGGCCGAGGGCCCACAGGTCGTCGCCCACCGACTCGTACAGGGTCGGCTCGGGCAGGGGTGGTGCCTCGGCGCCCACCACGATCCCGGGCAACCGGTCGGGGGTCCCCTGCGCCGCCGCGCCGGCCGCCCACAACCGGCGGCGGCGGGAGGCGGCCGTCGCCTGCTCCTCCGTATCGAGCGCACCCGCCGCGGCCAGTGTCTCGAGTTGTGCCCGCGAGACCCCGGCTCGGCGCACCAGGTCCTCGGCCCCGGCCCAGGGGCGCCCGGCCACGATGCGCTCGGCGATCGCCTCCCCCACGCCGCGCACCGAGGCCAGCCCCAGCCGCAGCGCCGGCCCCGCCGCCTCGCCGCCCGGCCCCATCCACTCCAGTGAGGCCCCCGACTCCGACCGGTTCACATGGGGCCGGCGCACGACCACTCCGTGGCGGCGGGCGTCGGCCACCAGGGACTGGGGGGACCAGAAGCCCATGGGCTGGGAGTTGAGCAGGCCCGCGGTGAACGCTGCCGGGTAGTGCAGCTTGAGCCAGCTGCTCGCGTAGACAAGATACGCAAACGACACCGAATGCGACTCGGGAAAGCCGAAGTTGGCGAAGGCGGCCAGTGCGGCGAAGATCTGGTCGGCCACGTCGCCGGCCACCCCGCGCGCCGCCATTCCTGCGTAGAGACGGGCACGCATCTTCTCCATGCGGGCCGCCGAACGCTTGGCCGCCATGGCCTGGCGCAGCTCGTCGGCCTCGGCGGCACTGAACCCGGCGATGGCCACCGCCATCTCCATCAGCTGCTCTTGGAACAGCGGGACGCCGAGGGTGCGGCGCAGGATCGGCTCGAGCAACGGGTGCAGGTAGGTGACCTTCTCTTCGCCCCGGCGCCGGCGGATGTAGGGGTTGACGGCATGGCCCTGAATGGGGCCGGGGCGGATGAGGGCCACCTCGATCGCCAGGTCGTAGAACTCGCGTGGCTGGACCCGGGGCAGGGTCCCCATCTGGGCCCGGCTCTCGACCTGGAAGACACCGAGGGTGTCGGCCCGGCACAAGAGGTCATAGACCTCGTCCTCCTGGGGGAGCTGGGCCAGGTCCACGGCCACCCCGTAGAAATCCCCCACCAGGTCGACCATGCGGTGCAATGCCTCGAGCATGCCCAGCCCGAGGAGGTCGAACTTCACCAACCCGATGGCGGCGCAGTCGTCCTTGTCCCACTGCAACACGCTGCGCCCGGGCATGCGCCCCCATTCCACGGGGCAGACCTCGACCACCGGCCGGTCGCACAGCACCATGCCCGCCGAGTGGATGCCCAGGTGGCGGGGGCGGTCCAGCACCTCGGCGGCCAGCTCGGCCACCAGCGGTGGAATCCCCTCCCCGCCGTCCGTCGGCCCCCCGACCGCCTCCCCGACCGCCTGCACCGAAGCCGCCCCCCGCCCCACGCGGTCGATCCCCGCGGCCCACCCGTCCACCTGCTCGGGGGTGAACCCGAAGGCCTTGCCCACATCGCGCACGGCCGAACGGGGGCGGTAGGTGATGACGTTGGCCACCTGCGCCGCGTGGCGGCGGCCGTAGCGCTCGTACACGTACTGGATGACCTCCTCGCGCCGGCTCGATTCGATGTCGACGTCGATGTCCGGCGGGCCGTCGCGGGCCGGGGACAAGAAGCGCTCGAAGAGGAGGCCGAGGGAGACAGCGTCGACGTTGGTGACCCCGAGGGCGTAGCAGACGGCCGAGTTGGCGGCCGAGCCCCGGCCCTGGCAGTAGATGTCGAGGCGGCGGCAGACCTGGGCGATGTCCCAGACCACCAGGAAGTAGCCGGCGAACCCCAGGCCGCCGATGACCTCGAGCTCGTGCTCGATCTGGGCCCACGCCCCCACCACCCGCTCATCGTGGGGCGGGCCGTAGCGCGCGAGTGCCCCTTCGACCACGAGGTGGCGCAGGTAGCCCTGCTCGTCCATCCCCTCGGGGACGGGGAAATCCGGCAGCCGGGGCGCCACCAGGCGCAGGTCGAAGGCGCAGGACAGGCCCAGCTCGCCCGCCCGCTCGACCACGCCGGGCCAACGGGCGAAACGCCGGAGCTGCTCACCCGCGCCGCGCAGGCAGGCCGCCGGGGCCGAGGGGAGCCAGCCCTCCAGCTCGGCCAGGGGCCGCCTGGACCGGATGGCGGCCAGGGTGGCGGCCAGGCGGAAGCCGGCCGGCGTGGCGTAGTGCACGTTGTTGGTGGCCACGGCGTCGACCCCCCACTCGGCGGCCAGGAGGGCCAGGGCGTCGTTGCGCGCCGTGTCGAGCGGGTCCCCGTGATCCCACAGCTCGACCGCCACGTTGGGCCGCCCGAACGCCGCGACGAGGCGCCCCAGCTCCCGGGAGGCCGCCCGCGGTCCCTCTTCCATCAGCGCGGCGGCCACCGCCCCCTTCCGGCACCCGGTGAGCACCAGCCAGTGGTCCTGCGCCGACGCGGCCAGGGCGTCGAGCGTGAAGAGCGGACGTCCCTTCTCCCCTCCCTCGAGGTGGGCATCGGCCAGGGCGCTCGACAGCCGGGCATAGCCCTCGGGATCCCGGGCCAGCACCAGGAGATGCCGCCCGCTCGGGTCGGGCTCGCCGGTGCGGGGCCCGGCCGGGGCCAACGTCACCTCGGTCCCGAAGACGGTCGGCAGGCCGCAGACCCGGGCCGCCTCAGCGAAGCGCACCACGCCGTAGAAGCCGTGATGGTCGGTCAGGGCCAGTGCGGCCAATCCCAACCGGTGGGCCTCGGCGACCAGCTCCTCGGGATCACTGCTGCCGTCGAGGAAGCTGAAGCCCGAGTGGGCGTGCAGCTCGGCATAGGCCGGGCGCCGCTCCGTCATAGGGGCCGCTCAGTCATAGATCGCCTCGACCCACCACTGCGCCCGCTCGGCACAGAGCAGCCGGGCCACCCCGTCCGCCGTCACCGCCTGCACCCGGGCCCGACGCCGGCGCGTCGACCACCAGCGCTCGGTCACCGGCCACGGACCGGCCCACGCCGCAATGGGCTGCCACGGTCCCCCCTCGACCGAGAGACGCGCCGGCTCGGCGTCGAGCAGGCCCCGCCCGCTCACCCCCACCGGGCGGACGACGGCATCGACCACCTCGGCCCGCCGGGGCGCCCGCAGCACCAGGGTGGGGGAAGGGGGCGGCAACCGTCCCGGCCAGGGTGCACCACCCTGTCCCGCGGTCCCGCCTTCGGGGCTCCCCCAGGGCACCATCGCGGCCTGCTCCGCCGGGTCGCGGCCGCCATGGACCCGCCCGAGCAGCACGGCCTCTATGCCCAGCCGCTCCTGGACCCGGACGAAGGAGAGGGCAGCCCGGGCGTCCGCGGCTGACGCCCCCCCGAAGAAGCCCGGTTGGTAGGCCGGCGGCTCGGCGCCGTCCGGGTCTTCGCCCCGGGCCACGCGCAGCCGCCGTTCAATGGCGCGATCACGGAGCCCCACCAGCTCGCCGCTCTCGCCCCGGGCCACCTTGTGGCACGCGGCCGCATCGGCCCCGAAACGGTCCGAGACATGCGGGGAGGGCAGGGCGGCGAACTGCCCCAACGTGGTGACGCCCAGGCGCTGCAGGGTGACGGCCAGCTCGGGCCGGGCCAGGGTGGCCACCGACCAGGGCGCCAGGAACTGACGCACCTCCCCCGCCGGGACGATCAGCTGGGCGCGGGCGGCCAGAACCGCGGCGAAGAGCCCGTCGGCCACGCCGACATGGGCGTCCTCCCCCACGGCCTCGACCAGGCGGGACACAACCATCTCCTCTCCGCCGAAGAAGCGGGCCGGCCCGCGTGCGGGCAGGGCGCAGACGCCGAGCCGGACGGGATGAGCCCAGGGACACAATTCTCCGGCGCGGGCGACCACCCGCACGAAGCGCCGGGCTTCCTCTCCGCGTGCCCCCTCTTGTTGAAGTCCGGGACACCAGACGACGACCAATCGTTCCAATTCCATCGCTGCCTCACTCAGGGCGCCCTGGCCCGTCACCGGTGCCGGCCCCGGCCGGTCCGTCCACTCTGTGGGTGGCCGCCACCACCCCTGAGCCGGCGGGGAGCCACAGCGAGCACTCCGTGGCCCGGCCCGCCGACCGGCGCCCACTCACCCGCACCTGGGCCCGCCGACCCTGCAGGTGGCCGTGGCCGCGGCCGACCCCTTCCCACTCCACCGCGCCCACCGACAGGGCCAGGTCGCCCCCTTCGGGCCATTCGCCGGCGTGCTCGACCAGAACCACCAACGCCGCCTGGCGCTCCCGAGCCCGGGCGCTCAGGTGGCGGGCCGCCGTCTGGCGCGCCCGCCCGGGCGGGCGTACAAGGACGACGTCGACGCCGGACAGCATGTCCCCCGCCGCCTCGGCCCACCCGCTCCCCGGGTGCGGCACGAAGACCACCCGGCGCAGGTCGATGCCGAGCTCGGCCACCGCCACCACGCCGGGGTCGGGCAGGCCGACCGCGGCACACCAGCTCCCGGCCTGCGATGCCGCGGCCAACAACGCCAGGGCCAGCGTGGTGGCGCCATGACCGGGCAACCCCGCCACGGTGGTGGTCGTCCCCCGCCGTAGTGCCCCGTCGGGGAACAAGGGGATCAGAGGCGGCGGCACCGGCAACAGGCGGCCGGCCACCGGCGTGGCCGGCCGGACCCGCTCGGCCAACCCGGCTGGGACCTCCCGGCGACGAGGCAACGCAGCTTCTTGTGCACTGAAACCGAACATATGTTCGTACTCTACAGAGAAGCGGCCCGCCCCGCTCCGGGGATCAAAGATCCAGCTGAAGGCCGGTATGTACGGCCACAGCCCCGCCTCGGCCAGACTGCAGCCCTCATGTGCGGACGCTTCGCCCTCATCACCCCGCCGGTGCGACTGGCCCGCTACTTCCAGGCCACCCTCGACGACCGCGTCGACCCCGAGCAGCACCCGAGCTGGAACGTCGCCCCCACCGACCAGGTGCTCGGCGTCACCGCCCGCCGCGCCGGCGGGCACGACGACATCACCCGCCGCGCCGGCGGGCACGACGACATCACCCGCGTGCTCGCCACCTTCCGCTGGGGGCTGATCCCCTCATGGGCCAAGGACGCCACCGCGGGCAGCCGCCTCTTCAATGCCCGCGGCGAGACCGTGGGCACCAAGCCGTCCTTCCGCGCCGCATTCAGGGGGAGCCGCATCATCGTTCCGGCCGACGGCTTCTTCGAGTGGCACAAAGCGAGCAATGGCCGGAGGCAGCCCCATTACTTCACCCGCGCCGACGGTGCGCCGCTGGCAATGGCCGGCCTCTCGGAGTGGTGGCGCGACCGCCGCGCCCCTGCCGATGCCCCGACCATCCATTCCTGCAGCATCATCACCACCACGGCCAGCCAGGACATGGACGGGATCCACGACCGCATGCCGGTAGTTCTCGACCCCGACACCTTCGACGTCTGGCTCGACCCTGACACCGAGGACCTGGCCGAGCTCACCGCCCTCGTCCGCGCCGCCCCTGCCGGCACCATCGTCCACCACCCGGTGGACCAACGAGTCGGCAGCGTCCGCAACAACGACCCCGGTCTTGTGACGCCTATTTGAGTCTCGTGACGCCTATGTGAGACGCCTCTTTGAGCGGCGCCCATGCAGCGTCCCGGTGAGCTGCGGTCCAGCCGCTGCGGCATGATGGCGGCATGGGCACAAATCCTCCATCCCGTTGGTCACTGTGGTCGCAGGACTCGATCCTCTCCATTGCATCCAAGGGATCGATCCTCTCCATCGGTTCGGTCGGCTCGGCCTGCTCGGTCGGATCGATCGGCTCGTTCCTCTCGTTCTTCTCCATCGGCTCAGCCGGATCGATCGGCTCGGTCCTCTCGGCAGGCGCGCGCTGGTCGGTGATGTCGTACCGGGCGCGACGGGCGATCATGGCCCCGCCGGCTCAATCGGGCTGATCGCGCCGCTGCAGGATCCCTCGCACGTAGGCCGCCTGACCCACGTGCTGCAGGTCGTCGGCGATCACGCTCACCAACCGGACCCCGACCGTCACGTGAGGGTCCCACCTGCGGTCCACGATGCGGTCGAGCTCGCCCTCGGTGAGGGAGCGCACGTACGCCAGCGTCTTGTCGTGGACGTCCTCGAAGTAGCCGAGCAGCAAGGTGGCGTCGGCACGGACCGATTCCACGTCGGCGGGACCGTGGCCGTACCCCGTGTCCGTATGCGGGAGCGCGAGGGCGAACCGCTCGGCCCATCCGCCGGCCAGCCACACCTGCTCGCTGCCGGCGAGTTCGGCGACGTGGTCGTCCTGGATGCGGGTGAGGTGCCAGACCAGCCAGGCGATCGAGTTGGACTCGGGGTCGGGTCGGAACACCAGCTCGTCAACCGAGAGCCCGTTGACTGCCGGATGCACGGCGTCGCGGACTCTCTCGAACCCGTCCGTCAGGATATCGGCGCTCTTCATCGGTACCCTCCTTCGGACCGCCGGCACGCGGTGCCCGGGGTCTCTATGCGCAAAGGCGAGCCTAGTGAGAGAGTCCCGTAGTATCTCCGTGGCGACAGTTGAGCGAGGAGAGGCACATGGATATCCGTTCGGCCCGAGACGTGGCTCCTGTGGTGGAACACGCCGGGACTGTCCCGGTCTGGTGGCTCATCGAACCGCGCGAGCTCCACGAGTCGACGCGGGGTGGCTTCTTGGAACTGGTCAGCGAATGGGAGGTGGCGGGGGGAGGACTCGTCGATCCGCACTCGCACCCGACGCACGAGTTCTACTACATCATTTCCGGACGCGGCATCATGAAGATCGGCGATGAGGAGCGCGAGGTGGCCCAGGGCGACCTGGTGCGGATCCCGCCCGATGCCGTCCACAGCATCTGGCCGCTCACCCCGCACGCCGGCCTGCGTGGGCTCGCGTTCGCCATCGGCATAGAGGGAACAGGACCCGTCGACTACACGAGTTGAACGGACCATGACAGGGGGGACTCCGATGCAGATGAACCGCCGCACCTTCATCGCCGCGGCATTGGCCGCCGGGGGAGGCGGGCTGTTGTCCGCCGCGGGGGGCGGGAGCAGGGCCGGCGCGGCCACCATCAGGGCAGCTATGGACGTCAAGGCGGCAGGATCGGACCTGGGGGCCGTCGAGCACGTCATCTTCTTCATGCAGGAGAACCGTTCCTTCGACCACTACTACGGCACCTACAAGGGGGTGCGCGGCTTCGACGACCATCCGTCGCACTCGCTGGGTGCCTTCGCCCAGGCGTGGCCGGACGGCGCGGCGGAGCGCCTGCTGCCGTTCCACCTCAGCGCCGACTCGGGCATCGGCGAGTGCACCTACGACCTCAACCACACCTGGCCGGCCGAGCACATGAGCCGTGGTGCCGGGGACAACGCCGACTTCGTCAAGACGCATACCAGCGCGGCGTTCGAGGGCCCGGTGCAAGGGGTGACCACGATGGGCTACTACGAGCGCGCCGACCTGCCGTTCTACTACGCGCTAGCCGACGCCTTCACCATCTGCGACAACTATCACTGCTCGGTGATGGGCCCCACCCACCCCAACCGGCTCATGGCGCTGTCCGGCACCATCGACCCCACCGGGAAGGCCGGGGGCCCGGTCATCATCACCAACGAGGACACCGACGCCATCTGGAGCGTGCACTGGGACACGATGCCCGAGGTCCTCGAGGACGCGGGGGTGAGCTGGAAGGTCTACAACCCGCAAGGGACCATTTACGCACCGCCGTTCTTCGAGCAGCACGGCCTGCTGGTCGGCGACGCCATCCTCCCCTACTTCAGCCAGTACAAGGATCCGGCCTCGGCGCTGTACCAGAAGGCCTTCCTCCCCCAGTACCCCGGTGACTTCGCCGCCGACGTGGCATCGGGCAGCCTGCCGGCGGTGAGCTGGATCCTCCCTCCCGCCGGCTACGACGAACACCCTCCCTCGCCACCGGCGCTGGGTGAGTTGTTCACCGCCCAGCTGATCCGCACCCTGGTGTCCAATCCCGCGGTGTGGTCCAAAACGGTCCTGTTCCACATGTACGACGAGAACGACGGCTTCTTCGACCACGTGCCGCCGCCCACACCGCCTGCAGGTACCGCGGGCGAGTACCTGCGCGCTTCGTCATTGCCCTCGGACGCCGGTGGCATTGCCGGCCCGGTGGGGATGGGCTTCCGCGTCCCGATGCTGGTGATCTCGCCCTTCAGCCGCGGGGGCTATGTGGCCTCCGAGGTCCATGACCACACGTCGCAGCTGCGCTTCCTCGAGGAGCGCTTCGGCGTACGCGCACCCAACATCTCGCACTGGCGTCGGAAGCACTCGGGCGATCTGACGTCGACGCTGCACATGGCCAAGCGCGACGTATCGGTGCCGCAGCTGCCCTCGACCGCAGGCGACGTGCCGGCCGACGTCATGATGCAAGGATGCACTGAAGGCGACATCTTGGAGATCTCCGACAACCAACCCGCCTATCCCGTGCCGCACCACCAGGTCATGCCCTCGCAGGAGCCGGGGCGCCCGCGGCGGGTCTGACGGCGGGACTCGATCAGCCTCCGAACCGCGCCGCGGCATCGGCGGCAGCGCGCAACAGCGCCGGTTCGTGGGTCCGGGCGTAGCAGCGCAATGCGGCCTCGGTGAGCTTGAGCGCGTGCGGGTCGCCCGACGCCAGGGCGCGCTCGATCAGCGCGTCCCTCTCGAGGGGGGCATCACCTACGGCGTCGGAATCGTGCCGGTTTATGTCATAGACCACATGGACGGCCGCCACCGCTTGCCATGCGTACGCGACCGCGGCATCGCGGTCCTCCTCGGCCAGCCAGGGCAGGACGAGCTCGAGCGCCAGGGGCCCGGTGACGGAATGGACGAGCGCGATGGCGTGCCCGTCCGCGGCGTTGCGCAGGTAGGCCCGGGCTCCTCCCACGGCGAGGGCATCGAGGAGGGCGAGGGCATCGCCACCGGCACCGAGCGACGCCACGGCCTGCTCGAACTCGTCGGAGATGTCCGCCATGTGGGCCACCATGGCGCTGATCAGGAACTCCGGGGGCGTCTCCTCGGGCAGGTAGGGAAGATCGGCCAGAGCTTCGGGTACCCCCTGGTGCCCGATGAGGACCGGCGGACCGGGAAGCTCCTGGTAGCGGGCGGCCCAGTACGCCAGCCCGGTGGCGACCTCCAAGCGCCGGGCCGACGAGTCGGCCTCGCCGAGCGCCCGCAGTCCGTGCGCGGTGCGGATCAGCCCGTGTAACGCCGCGGCCACGATGCCCGGGACGAGGCGCGGCACCCATTCCCCCACGACGGCGGCCACGGGTCGATCCGCCATCTCCGTCTCAAAGAGCGCCAGCCATTCGGGATAGCGGTCCATCACCCCGAGGGCAGCCGGCCATTCCTCCTCGGTCAGCGGCTTGGCGGCCGGCGGGGCCGGCTGCAGGTGCTTCTGGTAGGCGGCGACCCACCCCGCTATGGCGTCGCCCCGGCCGAGCTGGCCCAGGACCTCCGCCGCCATCGGGCCGTGGTTCGACAGGCCGTAGGGCCCGAACTCGGGCGCGGTGGCCGCGAAGGTACTCAGGGCGGCATCGAGCAGATCGGTCTCCATTGATCAAGTATGTCGGTCGACGGACCTGAGTGCGCTCCCCAACACCGCTACGATCTCGCCTTCGGCTGCGAGGGCGGACGTTGGCGGCCAACCCGCCCCGAGGCGGGGAAGGGCGTCACCACGACAGAGGTGCCGGCGATCCCGTACGCGCCCACACGGTGCGCGCCGCGGGAACAGATGACAGCGCGAGAGAAGAGAGCGAGACGGAGTGGACAAGATCCGATTGGGTGTGCTCGGGGCCGGGAACATCGCGGCCCTCAACGTGAAGGGCTATTTGCTCGACCCGCGTTGCGAGGTTGCTGCGGTGTGCGACACCGACGAGGTCGTGGGACGACAGGCGGCGCAGGACTGGGGCGCGCCCTCCTTTTACCGCGACCTCGACGACATGCTGGGCGATTCCTCGCTCGATGCCATTGAGGTGCTCACCCCCACCCATCTCCACCATGACCACGTGATCGCGGCGCTCGAGGCGGGGAAGCACGTCTCGGTGCAAAAGCCCGCGGCCAACACCATTGAGGACGCCCGTGCCATGGGTGCGGCGGCGGAGCGGAACGGCCGGACGCTGCGCATCAGCGAATGCTTCGTGCACTACCCGCCGCTCGAACTGGCCAAGAAGCTGGTGGCCGACGGCGCCATCGGCAAGCCCACAAGCTTGCGCATCCGCACGCTCGTCGGGCAGACCGACTCGTCGTTCCAGGCCAACCTCCGCCCCGAGGGGTACGGCTGGCGGCTCGACAGCCGCAGCCCGGGAGGACATCTGTTCGACGACATGGTGCACAAGTACGCCATGGCCCTGTGGCTGCTCGATCTGGACATCACGTCGGTCCAGGCCGTCGTCCGCCGGCGGGACCTGTTCATGGAGCCCTGTGCCGTCCTCTTCGAATACGAGGACCCGATGGTGCTCGGGACCATGGAGGTCCAGTACGCGCCGAAGCTCTACATGCGCTCGAGTTACTACGGGGCCGACGAGTTCTTCGAGATCACGGGCGACGAGGGCCTGATCTGGGTCACCCGCGCCACCGGGGAGATGCTCGACCTGGCCCCGGTGATGTTGTTCACCGGCAACGACCAGGGCTGCCGGACCACCGAATTCCGCGATCTCGATGCCGACTGGGGGGCGGGCTTCGTGCGTTCCTCCCAGCACTTCATCGACGCGCTCACGCACGGGACCCCGGCCGACATGTCGCCCGAGTCCGCCGCCAAGGTCCTCCAGCTCTGCTTCGCGGTCTACCAGGCGTCCGAGATCGGTGCTCCCGTCGACCCTCGCACCATGACCGGATCGGTCACTCCCACCGGCTGGGCCGACTGGTAGCGGCGCGAACGCGACCAGCGCTGCTCCGTGGCGCGACGAGCTCAGTGGCTTGCGAAGAACGCGATGAGGTGCTCGGCCACTTCGTGCGCGTGGGTCACGATGCCGATGTGCCCGGATCCCGCGATCTCGCGGAACTCGCAGCCCGGAATGGCCGCGGCCGCGGCGCGGGCCTTGTCGGGAGGCGAGTCCACGTCGTGCTCGAAGGCGAGGACGAGGCAGGGGACCGAGATCTCCCCCCACCGGGTGGTGCGCACCGGGTCGGTGGACCAGGCCAGAGCCGCCTCGTACTGGCCGAGGCGCCCCGGATTGGGCCACACGGGCAGATCGGCCGTGAAGGAGAGCCACGTGCTGACCACGTCGTCGTTCTGGATGTCGGCGATCGGCAGGTAGCGCAGGGTCTGGGTGGCGTAGAACAGCGGCGGCAGGTCGAAGTCGTGCAGAGCCAGTTCGCGCTCGACCGTGGTGATGGCGACCTCCCACGCCGTGGGCTTGTTGGCACTTCCCATGAGCGCCGCGGCGCGGACACGGCCGGGGTGCTGCAGCACCAGCGTCTCCGCGATCCAGCCCCCGAGCGAGTGTCCCGCGATGCGCACGGGTTGCCGCCAGCCCAAATGGTCAAGGAGGCCGAGTGCGTCCTCGGCCATCCCTTCCACGCTGTAGGGAGCGGGAGGCGACGACGATGGCGCCACGCCGCGGTTGTCGAAGGTCACTACCTCGTACCCGGCGTCCACCAGGGCCGGCACCAGGCCGAGATGCCACGCGACGGCCGGCTGGCCGCATCCGGCCACGAGGAGCAACGGCTCCCCTTCCCCACTGCGCTGATAGGCGAGCGTGACGTCGCCCACCTGCACATCAGGCACGCAACACCTCGTCGAGGAGCGCCGGGGCGACGTTGCGACCGGACAAGATGACCACCGTTTCGCGCCCCTCTTCATCGGAGGTGACCAACCCGGCCCGGACCGCTGCCACGCCGACTGCCCCGGCACCCTCGAGCACCAGGCCCATCTTGTGGGCGGCGTAGGCCATGGCCGATCGTATGTCGGCCTCGCTCACGGTGAGGACCTCCACCTTGTGCGCCAAGGCGATGCCGACCGTGATGGCTCCCGTCTCCAGGTTCCCGGCGAGCCCGTCGGCCAGCGTCGGCTCGACCGTGATGGGGACGATGCTGCCGGCGGCGACCGCAGCGCTCATGGACGGTGACGCCTCCGATTCCACGCCGATCACCCGGACACCGCTTCCCTCCAGCCCGAGGCTGATGCCGGCCACCAACCCCCCGCCGCCGACCGGTACCACCACGGTGCCGAGGTTCGGCACCTGCGCGAGGAGCTCACGGGCGATAGTCCCTTGGCCGGCAATGACGTCCGGGTCGTTGTAGGGAGACACGTAGCGGCCTCCTTGCTGCGCGGCCAGGTCGAGGGCGTGGGCTTCCGCCTCGCTGTAACCCTCGCCGTGCAGCACCAGCCGGACGTCGAATTGCTGCAGCGCGGACACCTTCGCCGCCGAGGCCAGTCGGGGCACGATCACCGTGACCCTGGCCCCCAGCACGGCGGCGGCGTAGGCCAGGCCGAGACCGTGGTTGCCGGCTGACGCGCCCACCACTTCTCGGCCGGGATCGGCCTCCAGCGTGGCCGCCACTGCGGCAAGTCCCCCGCGCACCTTGAACGAACCGGTCGGCTGAAAGGTCTCGACCTTGAGCGAGACGCCGCGCCCGAGCTGCGGCGCCGTCACAACCGGGGTGACAGTCAAGAAGCGGCGCACCACCGCCCAAGCGGCATCGTGCTGCGATTTCTCGGGCTGGACCACGTGACGCATCGTCATCAGTCTGACCCAGGCGCGCCTGGCATGCTGATGGCATGAGCCCTCATCCGGCCATGGCCTACGGCCAGGCCACCGTGCAGGTCCATCCCGACGTGGCCGCGATGGCCCGCGCCGCCGCCGATCAGGCGGCCTCGATCATGCGGGCCGCGGTGTCCGTGCTCGGGGAGGCCCACGTGATGTTCGCCACGGGAAATTCGCAGCTGGCCTTCATTGAGGCGCTGGTGAGGCAGACCCCTGACGTGCCCTGGGCCGACACGGTCGTCTTCCACATGGACGAGTACGTCGGGGTGGAGCCCGATCACCCCGCCGGGTTCCAGCGATGGATCCGCGAGCGGATCGTCCAGCCGGCCCGACCCCGTGCGGTGCACTACGTCGACGGCCGGGGGGACGTCAGCGCCGGGTGCGCGCACTACGCCGCTCTACTCGCCGAGTACCCCCTCGATCTGTGCTGCCTGGGCATCGGCGAGAACGGTCACTTGGCCTTCAACGATCCCGGCGTGGCCGACTTCGAGGATCCACTCGACGTCAAGGTGGTGGAACTCGAGCCGGCCTGCCGTCGCCAACAGGTCAATGAGGGCCATTTCCCCGATATGGCGACCGTTCCAACCCATGCGATCACCGTGACCATTCCCGCCCTCCTGCGGGCCAGCCAGGTCCTGGCCATCGTCCCCGAAGCGCGCAAGGCGGAGCCGGTGCGAGAAGCACTGACGGGGCCTGTCTCCACGCAATGCCCGGCGTCGGCCTTGCGCACGATCTCGCACGCCACCGTTCACCTCGAGCCTGCCTCCGCCCGCCTGCTGCCCGAAGAGGACCGCACCACACCCAGGTCCTCGTAGGAAAGGGGAAACGCGCCGGCGGCAGCCACAAACGGCCCGTTGTTATTCCAACCGATCCGGGCGGCCTCCACGGGCCGAAGAAGGTACGTGGGCACGTTGTTGTGCTCCGGGCTGTACAACAACCAGTCGCTGCTGTCCGGTCCCTGGAAGTACATCTCTTCTCCCGGGCCGGCGCCCTGCGCGTTCGAGGTGATCAATGGGCCCGGCAGCGGGTCGGCACACGGCCCGAGCGGACCCGCGCAGCGCACGGCTCCCATGCCGTAGTCGGGGCTGAAGAACCCCGTGCCGGCGGAGAAGAACATCCACACCGCCGAGCTCGGTGAGAGGACCATCTGGGGTGCCTCGACCAACGGCCTCTGCCAGCTTTGATCGGGCGCAAAGATGGGGACCGGCCGGCCGGTCAGGTGGAATCCATCGTTCGACAACGGCGCGGCCCAAATGGTCGTCGCCCCGTCCCCGGGAGTGGAGTTGTTGTCGGACTTCCACACCAGGTAGTTGGGGCGGCTCGGCCCGTCGGGGCCGTGCCGGTCGACGAAGACCTGGGGGTCGATGTCGCCGCCCAGGTCACGCTGGCAGATGAACGGCGTGTTGCGCAGATGAAACGGCCCGGCGGGATCCCGGGCGGTCCCGATGGCGATGCAGTGCTGGGGTGGTTGTGACCCCCGCAGACCGGGAGCGAGGTACATGACGAAGACGCCGCCGAGCTTGTACACCGACGGCGACCAGGTCGGCGCATCCGGCGCCGGATCCCCGACCGCCCAGGCCGGTAGCCGGGGGACGGCGTCGACCGACTGGCTCCAGTGGCCCGGCTGGCCGACGCGCAACGGCACGTTCTGCGTCGAATCACCGAACGAAGTCGAGTCGTAGAGGTAATAGACCCCGCCGTCGTCGAGGAGGAACGGATCGGGCAGATCGGCGTCAGCTGACGCGATGACGATCCCGGGGGCCGCGGGATCCGCAGTCGGGGGAGGCCGCACCACCGTCAATAGGCGGGGGTCACCGTTCCCGGTCGGCGCCGGGCCCACCAGCATGCCGAGGCCAATGAGGGCGACGCACCCCACACCCCGCACGATCCGCCGCGCGCCCGGTCTCATGTCATCGACGTGTGCGCAGTCCCACCGACGAGGACCGGGCGCGGCGACACAGGACGACGACACGAACTCGAATATCGACTTCCCCCATGAAACCTGACTCCCCATGCAACGCGAGCTCCCCCATGAATCCCGAGCCGACCGCGCTTCGCCGGCCACAATAGCGGCGCCGGCATGTCGGGGGCACGGGGCCCGGCGCAGGACGGGCCGGCCGAGTGCGGAGTGGCGGCGCCCCCTGGGGTTTAGTGAGATGGGGCCATGCCCATCGCCATCGCCCACCGGGGCGACTCGGCCGCGGCCCGGGAGAACACGCTCCCCGCCTTCGACGCCGCCGTGCGCCAGGGCGCGGACATGGTGGAGCTCGATCTGCGCCGCACCCACGACGGGCAGATCGTGGTTCTCCACGATCCCACCTTGACCCGCCTGTGGGATGACGATCGCGCGGTGGCCGATCTCGACCTGGAGGAGCTCGCGGATCTCGGGTGCGCCAGCGAGCGCATCCCTGCTTTGGGTGAGGTGCTGGCGCACCTCGACGTACCCCTCATGGTGGACTTCACGGGCAGCGAAGTCGTGCCGGGCGCGCTCGACGTGGTGCGGGATGCCGGTGCCTTGGGGCGGGCGCTCTTCGTGAGCGGCCATGTCGCCGCCCTTCACTTGCTGCGCTCGCTCGCGGAGGAAGCGAGGATCGGCCTCACCTGGACCTCGCCGGAGCCCCCTCCTGCGGACTTGTTGCGCGCGCTGGGCGCCGAGTTCTGGAACCCCATGTTCACGCTAGTGACGCCCGAGCGCGTGGCCGCCGTTCACGCGCTGGGGCTGAAGGTCTCCACCTGGACGGTCGACGAACACCGCGACATGCGCCGGGTGGCGGACGCGGGAGTCGACGCCATTGTGAGCAACCGGATCGGCGCGTTACGCCGCTTCTGCTCGTGAAGACCCCGCCCGCTCAGCGGCGCGTGGTGCGCCAACACCGACAGCGCATGGGCACGGCGACCAGCCCCTCGTGAAGGGGCACCGCAGCCTGCTCGAGATAGCGCGCCAGCGAGTCGAGGTATTCCCGGCGTGCGGCGGCGCGCATGGTGATGACGGCGCTGTAGGTGCCCGCCATGCCCACCAGCTCCTCCCTGGTCATGAACCGGGTCCATCGGATCACCCGGCGCTCGGGTTCGAGGAACGGGCTCGCGGCTCGTAGTTGCACGGTGTGCCGTTCACGGCGATGGGAATCGAGCGCCTCGATCTCTTCGGCAGTGAGTTCCTTGCCACCCGTCCACAGCGACCGCATCCAGGCCACGGATCGATCGGCCCCGCTCCACAGCAGTGCGAACGTCCCGCCGGGCCGCAGGACACGGGCCACTTCGGGCAGGGCCAGGTCCTCATCGACCCAGTGCCACGAGGAAGCGGCGATCACTGCATCGAACGACGCGTCTTCGGCTGGGATGCTCTCGGCTTGGCCGGCCACGATCTCGGCCCGCGGCACCCGCTCGCGGCACACCGCGCGCATACGCGGGTCGGGCTCGACGGCGCGTACGTGGGCGAACTGCTCGACCAGTAGGCGGGTGAGGGCTCCCGTCCCGGCGCCGAGCTCGAGGATGTCCACGGCCCGCGCCGGGAGCAGCCACTGCACGGCTTCGAGCGGTGGACCGGGCCGGAAGCGGTCGTAGGCGGCAGCGATCTCCCCGAATGATTGGCGCAGTGTGTCGGCGTCATCCACCGGGTGCACGCCCAAGAACCTCGCGATGCCTACTCGGATCGGCTCACGGGGCGGCGCGTTCGACTTCGTCCCTCATCCGCTCGAGCGTGGTGCGCATGCCCTCGCGGTTGGTGCGGCCGCGGGCCCACCCGAGGAGCGCCCAGTAGAGCCGCAAGGGGGCGGTCTTGGCGAGCGTGAAGGACTCGGTCACATCGGTGCCCCCGTCGCTGGGCTCCATCCGGTACCGCCACACATTGAGAGGCTTGTCGCTGGGACCGACGCCGAAGCCGAACTCTCGCCCGGGCACGCACTCGAGGACCGTACAGGTCGTCCAATAGGTCGGGCCCCTCCCGTTGCGCTTCACGTGGCCACGGAATTTGGCGCCGACGGCGGGCCCGGTGGCTCCTTCGAGCCATTCCGCCTCGAAGGTCTCGGGGCTGTAGCTCCCGATTTTCGTGACGTCGCTCACCAGCTCCCATACCTGCTCAGGGGGAGCGGCCATGTGGACGGTCACGGAGTCGTGCATCGCCTAACCATACGGCCGCGGCGGTGGTTCTGCCATCGCCCTTCGGTGCGCGCCCTCGGGCCGGCCGTCACTTGTGGCGGAAATGGACGAAGACCCGGCCGAAGTTGTGCGAGTCCTTCTCGACGCGGTCGTAGAGCGCCTTGATCTCCTTCTGATTTAGAAATCGCAAGACGCGCTTCTTCAGCTGGCCGCTGCCCTTACCGGGGATGATCTCCACCAGCCGCGCCTTCTTCTCCACCGCCTCTTCCATCACGGCCCGCAGCGCCCGGTCGATGTCATCGCCGCGGTTGTAGATCTCATGCAGGTCGAGCTTGAGCTTCACCGTGGCCTAGGACGCTCCGGCCGAGTTGGGGATTTCGGCTGCCTGCGGTGCGACGACGAGGTTGTTGGGCCGTCGGCGCCACGTGTCGAGGCAGCTGGGTGAACAGAACAGGACCACCCTGCCGCGCGCGGTCGATGCGGACTCCTCCGCCGTTGCTTCCGAAAGCGGGAGACCGCAAATGGGGTCTCGGGAGCGGACCGGGCCCGAGTGGGCCATGCCGATGCTCGACACCGGCACGGGTCGCTCCACGCCCCGCAGGGCGACCTCTCTTTCGACGAGGACGGCTCCCCAGCGCGGTAATTCGCTCATGACCGACGGGACGGCCAGCGCCTCGCCGCCGTCGGCCAGATCGCACAACCGGGCGGCGACGTTGACGCTGTGCCCGATGTAGTCGTCACCCTCCATCAGGATCACTTCGCCCGAGGTGACACCCGATCGGATCGAGACGGTCTGGACGGGGCTCGAAACCTCGCAGACCACGTAGTGCATCTCGAGGATGGCGGCGAGGAGCGGCGCGGTGTCGACGCAGACGAGCATGACCCCGTCACCCAGCCACTTGGCGATGCGCACGCCCCGCCGCGAGCAGATGTCACGCAGGAGAGCCCGGAAGGCAGTGAGCACCTCCACGGCGTGCTCGTCCCCTTCATGCTCGGTGAGTGCCGTGAACCCCGAGACGTCCACGAAGGCGAAGCTGCGATGGACTCGCATCACCCGATGGTGACACGTTCTCCGCGTTCCGTCCCAATCTGCCGCCTGGCATACTCGATCCGTGCGCATACCCATCGCCTGCACCCTGCGCGAAGAGGCGGCGGAGGATCGCATCGAGGAGTGGCGCCGTTTCCTCTCCGCCTCGGTCACGGCCGTGGAGAAAACGGGCAGCCAGAGCCTCCGGTTGCGCCTGGGGCCCTCGAAGGACGTGGTGGGCGCGGCGGTGGACCTGGCCCAGCGAGAGAAGGCCTGTTGTCCGTTCTTCGAGTTCGCCATCGAGCTGGAGGCCGACTCGTCCTGGCTGCGCGTCCGGGTTCCGCCCGAAGCCGCATCGGTGCTGTCCGACTTCGCCGCGCTGGTGCCCGGCACGCTCTGAGCCGAGGCTTCCCGCTTGGAGTCTCCCGGCCGCCCCTAGGGTGGTCGGGAGAAGACGCCTCGTTTGCGCAGGACGGCCGGCGAAGACAGCGCGTCCGCCCGTCCCGGCGCCTCCTCGACCGGAATGGACGTGATGGATGCTCGAAGAGCCCGCGACCCAGGCGCGCCTGGTCACGAGCGACGGGGTGGAACTGGTCCTCCGCACGTGGTCGTCCGATCGGCCGCCCCGCGCTCTGGTCGTGCTCGTCCACGGATTGTCGGCCACGAAGGACCATCCCCACGTCGTGGCCCTGGCTGAAATGCTCCTCGGACATGACGTCGATGTCATGTCCTACGACGCCCGGGGCCACGGCGAGTCCGGGGGCTTGTCCACGCTGGGGGACCTCGAACGCCACGACGTCGCCGCCGCCGTGGCGCGCGCCCGTGCCATTGAGCCCCGGGTGGTACTGGTCGGCGCATCCATGGGGGCCATCGCCGCGCTGGCCTACGCCGAGACAGACCCAGATCTGGCGGGGGTCGTGGTCGTCTCCAGCCCCGCCGACTGGCGCATCCCGTTCCGGCTGCGTGCGCTCTTGATGGTGGCGCTGGCCCGCACCCGGCCTGGTCGCCTCGTGGCGGCCCGGCGCACCCACGTACGTATTCACCCCGCGTGGAATCCGGCCGAGCCTCCCCGCACCGTGGTCCAGCGGGTCCTCTCCGCCGTCCCCCTCGCCATCGTCCACGGACGGCGTGACCGCCTCATTCCCTTCCATTTCTCCCTCAACGTCTCCGTGGCCGAGATGCCCGACGCCCACGCCATCGTCGTCCCGGGCATGGGCCATGCCTTCGACCCGGCCGGCCATGACGCCATCGCCGACGCCGTCGAATGGGTCCTCAGCGCGGCGCCTGCCTAAGCGCGCGTCCCGACCGGATTGCCCGGTGTCGGCCGGTGGGAGAGCCAGCGGTTCAAGAAAGCGACGGAGGCCACGCCGTGCCACTGGTGCTCGCCCGCGAAGACATCGTGCTCCAGGCGCTCTCCTGCCCCCGCCTGCTCGTAGACGAGGCGGGTGCGCCGCACGGACTCGGTGGCCGACGCGACAGGGAACAGCATGTCCTCGGTACCCGTCTCGACGAGAAGGGGCCGGGGGGAGACGAGCGCAGCGAGATCTTCGTGTTCGAGATGGCCGAGCATGTCGTAGAGCACCTGGGAACCGCACATGTTCCAGGGCATCTTGTGGCTCGCGGCCCAAGAGGAGAAGTACCCGCTGACCACGGCCGCCACCACCCGATGGTCGTAGGCCGCGGTGAACAGCGTGACCGTGCCCCCATAGGACAGCCCGACCATCCCGATACGGTCGGCATCCACCAAGGGGTGGCCGGCCAACACGTCGAGGCAACAGCCCAGGTCCCAAACGTTCTGGGCGAGAGGGTTCCACCCCGCCATGACGGCGTGCACCAGGTTGGTGTCGCAGGCGTAGTGATCCTCGGGGTTCCAATCCTGGCGCTCACCGAAGCAGCGCAGGTCCGGCGCCAGCACGACATAGCCCTGCCGGACCAGCTGCAGCGCGTAGTCGCTGTTCGGCGCGTCGGTGTGCTCCAGTCCGACGGCCTGGGACTTCCCGGGCCCGTGCCCGTGGCAGGCCAACACCGCGGCTCCCGCGCTGAAGCGATCGTCGGGGACCAGCAGGTACGCCGGGACCGACATGGTGTCCTCGCTGTCGAAGACGATCTTGTCCCGGCGATACCCGTCACATTGCACCGATTCGAGCGTCTCGAGGTTGAGGGGGACCGCTGTGGGCATGGGGCCGAGCAGCTGCGCCAGGCGCCGGCGGCGCCCGTCGAGCCATCGGGGGAGGGAGTCGAGGTCGCCCTCAGGGAGCGGGTCCTCGTGGGCGGTCGAGGCCAGCCGGACCATCCACTGGTACCACGACGAGTAGTTGCGTTGCGGGGTGGGAAAGACCAACCCCTGCGCGTCGCCACTCATGTCTCTGCCCCTTCCTCCTCATGCGCCATTGCGGCGAAGCTCAATGTAGGGCCCCCCGCCGGGCCTGTATTGAGGATTGCCGCCCGGTGGGGCACAATTCGGCGATGAAGATCGCCTCCAGCCTCAGCGTGCATCCACTCTCTCCCAAAATCGGAGCCGAGATCTGGGACGTCGACATCTCGACGCCGCTGGCACCCGAGGAGGTGGCCGCCGTGCGTGACGCCTTGAACACGCACCATGTGATCTTCTTCCGTGATCAGGCGCTCACACCCGCCCAGCAAGCCGACTTCGCCCGCCAATTCGGGGAGGTGACCGAGGCCCATCCCGTGCTCCCGGCCATCGACGAGAGCACCGAGGTGCTGGCCATCGACGGCAAGGTCGACCGCGCCAGCTGGTGGCACACCGACGTGACCTTCACCGAGACGCCCGCCATGGGGTCGATCCTCTACATGCTCGAGGCTCCCGCAGTCGGGGGCGACACCATGTGGGCCAGCCTGCAAGATGCCTATGACGCCTTGGCCCCGGTGGTGCGCACCATGTGCGACGGGCTCATCGCCATCCATCACGATCCGTGGTTCGCCGCCGACGTGGAAGCCCGCGGCGGGTACGAGTGGAACGGTACGTGGCGGGACAAGCTGTTGCCGGCGCTGCATCCGGTCGTGCGCACCCATCCCGAGACGGGGCGCAACGGCCTCTTCGTCAACGCCCAGTTCACCCAGGCTCTCCTCGGGCTCTCGAAGAACGAGAGCAACGCGATCCTCGAGATGCTCTACCGCCATTGCGTCCAGCCCGAATTCACCTGCCGGTTCCGTTGGCGAGCGGGCTCGGTGGCCTTCTGGGACAACCGCGCCACGTTGCACTACGCACTAGATGACTACGGAGACGCCCCGCGGTACGCCCACCGCGTCACCCTGCGCGGTGACCGCCCGTTCGGGCCCTCCATGCCCGCGCGCGCCGACTGATCCTCGCCCCGGGGAGCCGCGCTATCCCGTCGGGAGCGGGCGGGACTTCTGCACGACCACCCAGCAGGTGCCCTGCGGCTTGTGATTGGTCTTCAGGTCGCATTGCGAGGAGGGCGGCACGTTGTTGTGTATCTTCACCACCGTGTAGGTGGTCGGCCCGTACATCTTCTTGGGCCCGAAGCTCCAGACCGGCGAAAGGCCACCGGGGAAGTCCTTGATGTTCGACATGGCGGTGACGAAGGTGCGCCGGTTGAGGTCGGGGCCGGCATTCTCGGCTGCCTGGGCGAAGAGCCGGATGGAGGTGCACCAGGCCTGTATGGGGCCTTGCTCCTCTATGTAGAAGCTGGTTGTTCCCTTTATGGGCTTGGGGTGGGCCTTGTGCCAGGTGTTGTAGCAGGAGCGCACGCCGGGGTCATAGCCGCCCTTGCTCTCGGGACGGTTGTCGTCGAACCCGCCCAGTGTTTCGGTGGTCACCCCCTCCTGGCCGTTGAGGGCCTGCTCGTAGGGCTCGGGAATGAGCCCCAGGGCGACCTCGACGGTGGACTGATAGTCACTCAGCAGGAGTTGGGGGAAGTACTTCTGTGAATTCTCGGCGCCGATGTAGGGAAAGAACGCGTTCTCCGGAAGGAGCGGGATCACCGACTGGACGCCGGCGGCCTCGAGGCGCTCCACGGCCAGCGTGGCGTCGGAGTCGGTGCTGGCCGTCTCGCCGAGATCCGCCGCGATCGTGTACACCTGGGGCGTGATGCCCACCTTCTTGAGGTCGGGCAGGAGGTACTGTTTCAGCGCCTCCTGGTCACCCGATTGGTCCGACACCACCACGCCCACCTTCTTGCCGGCGGCCAGGCGCCCCGAGCTCACTCCCCAGCTGACCGTGGCGCTGAGCACCGGTGCCTGGTCCGCCCCGGTCCACCACAGATAAGGGGAGCCCAGCTCGGTCCAGTTGGTGATCGTCGACCAGGCGCCGATCATCGGCGTGTGGCCCTCCTGGGTGACGCAAAGCTCGTTGTCCCCGGTCCAGGTACCGATACCATCGATCACGGCGAAGACGGGTGGGTTGCCCTGGGTCCACTGCTCGCACAGCGCGCGCATCTCGGTCGCGTTGGCCGGGTCGAAGCTGACGATGATCGGGTGGATCTTCCTGCCGTGGATCCCTCCGCTGGCGTTGATCTGGTTGACGAAGACGTGGATGGAGTAGGTCTGCTCGTTGTACTCCTTGTCCTCGGCGAAGCCAAGCTGGCCGGCCTCGCTGTTGATGGCCACGACCGGGAAGACCACATTGATGGAATGCGCGGACACCCCCCGCGTGCTCGTACTGGCCTGGCTCACCGGCGTCGGCGTGGCGGCGCCGGCGGTACCCGACGGTGAGAGAGCGAGCCACACGATCAACCCCACAACGACGCCGAGCACGATGAGCACGGTGCGCACCTGCATGACGGCAGGGCGGCGTCGGAGGCGGCGCCAGCTGCGGCCCACCGGAGCCAAGGGGTTGAAGAGCCCGATGGGTCCCCACCCAGTTCGTGCGGAAGTGCTCATGTCCCCGTCACCCTCTTTCGTTGCTTTCCGAGTGTTCGTTGCCTGATCCGCCGGCGGAGCCCGCGCCCGACGGCCCCGATGCGTAGAGTGCCTCGTCGCTGGCCCCAAGGTAGGCCGTCAACGCCTTGGGGTCCGCCCGCACCACCTCGGGCGGGCCGGCCGCCACCACCCGTCCCCGCTCCATCACGACCACCGTGGAGCACAGCGCGAAGACCAGGGGGACATCGTGCTCGACCAGCACGATCGTCGTGTCGGCCACCTCGTGGATACGGCGCAACAGGGGGATGAAGGCCTCGGCTTCGCGCTGTGCGATGCCGGCCGTGGGCTCATCGAGGAGGAGCAGCCGCGGTTCGGCCAGGATGATGGAGGCCAGGTCCACCACCCGCCGGGTCCCGGTGGAGAGCTCCGCCGTGCGGTGGTGGCGGAAGCGCTCGAGCCCGAAGGCCCCGATCACCTGGTCCACCGCCACCTGCTTGCGCTTCTCGGCGCGGCGCGCCCAGGGCAGTTGAAGGGTGGTCGGCACTACCGCCACCTCGTGCTTGACGTCCTCGCACAACATGAGCACGTCGAACACGGAGAGCTCCGGATAGAGCCGGCAGTCCTGGAAGGAGCGGACCATCCCGACGCGCTGACGCTCCTCGGGCAGATACTCGGCCAGGTCTGCACCGTCGAGGCGCACCGTGCCGCGCTGGGGGGTGACCAGTCCCGACACCATGTCGAGGGTCGTCGTCTTGCCCGATCCGTTGGCACCGATGAGGCCGACGATGGCGCCGGGCTCGGCGGTGAAGCTGACCTCTTCGACGGCGCGTACCCCCCCGAAGGTCACACCGACGTTCTCGACCGTCAACTGCGCCGGGCCGGCGGCGGCACTCACGACTCGACCGCCTCGGGCACCAGGGCTGGGGGGCTCCCGAGCCCGGCGGCGACCACTCCGTCGTCCGGGGCCGGCGGCGGCACCCCGGGGCGGCCGGAAGCCATCCGCTCTTGCGCCGCGCGGATGCCGATCGTCACGACGTCGCCAAAGCGGTGGAGGAGCTCGCCCAGCCCGCCGGGGAGGTAGAGGATGAACGCGACCACGCCCAGCCCGCTGGTGAGGAACTGGATGGTCGCGTTGGACCCGAAGAGTGCCGGCAGGCCTTCGAGGTAGAGCGCGCCGAGGATGGCGCCGGGTATGGAGCCCAACCCGCCGATCACCACCATGGAGATGATGATGAACGAGATCGTCGGGTCGAACGTCGCCGTGCTGAACCGCTCCGTGGCGAAGGCGAGGCACGCCCCGGCATAGCCGGCCATGAAACCCGAGAGCCCGAACGCCAACAACTTGGTCCGCAGCACCGGGATGCCCATGGCCGCCGCACCCAATTCGTTGTCGCGTACGGCGATCAGGCGGCGCGCCACGCCCTTGTCGCGCCAGGTGCGCACGGCGAAGATCGAGATGAGGAGAACGCCGAGGGAGAACCAGGCAAAGGAGCGCTCGGACTGCAAGCTGAGCCCGAAGAGCGTGGATCGCCCGATCAGGGTGGAGGCCGGATTGGGCAACCCGGTGCACAGCGTCCTGTGCACGAGGGGCAGCGTCCAACACGGCGTGGCCAGCACCGCTTCTTGCATGAAGATGGCGAAGCCCAGCGTGGTCACGGCGAGGAAGAGGCCGGGCATGCGCAGGGCGGGAAGGCCCACGATGATGGCGACGACGGCCGTGACCGCCCCCGCCAGGAGCAACAACAGCGGGAGCGGATAGGTCTGGCCCAGGTGCGCCGCGAGCAGCGCGCCGACGGCGACCAGCCCGAACTGGCCCAACGACACCTGCCCGGCCCACCCGGTGAGGATCGTGAGGGAAAGGGCGATGACGGCATAGATGCACGTCTGGCTGAACAGGTAGTTGTTCCCCACGTTGAGCACCAGCGGGAGCAGGGCCGCGCCGATCGCGGCCATCCACATTCCCGTGCGCGACACCCTCCGGCGCAGCGTGTCGACCGTCGCCCGGACCGTCGAGGCGCCGTGCTGCCACGTGGAGCGCTCACCCGAGCGGCTGTCCTTGCGCAGGGCGCGGACGCGGATCAGCAAAACGACGATCAGCACAATGAACAGCGCCAGCTGTTGATTGGCGATGGAGGAGACGTTCCATTGCAACAGCTCGTAGAGGACGCCCACGCCGATGCCGGCCACGAACGCCACGGTCAGATTGATCATGGCGCCGACGAGCGCGGCGGTCAGCGCGAAGAGCAGCAGGTCCGGGCTGAGCACCTCGGTGAGCGCGCTGGTCTGGCCCGGTGCGTTGAGGATTGCGGTGAAGGCGGAGAGGGCGCCGGCCACGACCCAGGTGATGGTCGAGGTCCGCCGGACCCAGACGCCCGAGAGGCGGGNNATGGCCACGATCGGCGCCACGATGAGCGTCAGCACCTCGGCCGGCGTGAAGATGACCGACCCCAGCGAGAAGGAGAGGTCGAAGGGCACCGGTACCGGCTTGTAGAGGTTCTTGGGCCGGATGAACGGGAGCGCCGTCAGGGCCAGGAGCACCTGGCTGAGCCCGATGGTGGCCACCATCAC
>PKYA01000182.1 GCA_003133545.1 Acidimicrobiaceae bacterium
GCCTGACTTCGCGACGTTCGTGTGTCCCTCACTCGTCGCGAGTGGTGTCCTCGGGTATCCGTATCCGGCCGAGATGGAGCAAACGTCTGCAATACAACTTCAATTGCTATACCAACGCCTCTCCCACGGCATGGATCCTGCGCGCCGCCGGGGGCGCTCGCTGTGGGTCTCACGGCTCTGGTGATTCATGTGGTTCGGGTTCGTCATCGTCGGATCGCCGGGCATGGAGGTGGGAGTGGGTGTGAACAGTTCTTTGGCTCACTCATCAGTCGACAAACCCGACTTCTTGTTGACCGCTGCTACGCCTCTCTCCGCGCCCAGATCGCCAATTGCAAAAATACGAGCGGATCGTCGCCTGGAATCCTACAATCCCGGCGGGGCGTCGACTGGTTACGTCGTGTAGATGCCCGTGGGAGTGGGGTGGTATCCCTTGACGCCGATAGCGGCGGCCAGCGGGCTGCGGGGGTCCTGACCCGATTTGAGTAGGTCCACGATGTGCCGGAAGTCATATCGAGGCGACCAGCCCAGCTCCGACCGGGCGCGGGAGCTGTCGTAGACCCGGTCGACCCGTGGGAACATCGACCACCCTCGGAGGCTGTACTCGGCCTCGTAGTCGGGAAACACGCGGCGGACGACGCCAGGAGCATCCCGCCCGAGCTCGTCCGCGTCTGTCGGGACGAAAGGGGTGGCAGCGCTGATGATGTAGGTTCCGAAACCTATCTCAGGCGCGCGCGCCAATGCGCAACGGTGGGCGTCGACGGCGTCTTGCAGGTCGACCCGCCGATACAGCATCTCGTTGGCCTTGACGTTGCCGTCTGGGTAACGGTGGCGCACGTCGTCATTGTCGTCGCCCTCAGGGAAGAACCGACTTACGCGCAGCACAACGACCGGCAAGGCGTGGTCGAGGCTTATGACTTCGCACAAGTTTTCGGCAGCTATCTTTGTGACTCCGTAGACATTCCGCGGTAGTGGGACCACGCCCTCGTTGATCCAGACGGCCGCCTCACCATGTCCCGAGCCCAAAGACCGGCCAAACGCACTCGTGCTGCTCGTAAAAACGAAGCGATCTACTCCTGCGGCGACCGATTCCTCCAAAAGAGTCAACGTACCGGTCACGTTCGTTTCGATGAACGCTGCACGGGTGTGCGAAGCAAGATGCGGCTTGTGCAGAGTCGCTGCATGGATGACCGCATGGACATCGCGCAAACAGTGACGGACCAGCTCCCGGTCAGTGACGGAGCCGACCACGGAGGTAGAGGGTGCCGGCACCATATCCAGTCCGATCACATCTCGGCCTTCAGCCGACAGACACCTCACCAATGCCTCGCCGAGGTGTCCGGAGCTTCCGGTAACCAACAATCGGCCATCCGTCACGAAAAGCCACCTTAGAGTCCGCGTCGTCTCGCCCTGAGACAGTTCAGCCGTTCATGAACTCCAGCATGACGGGCGCTCCCAATACCCAAGGGTCGAAGAGATGCCCCTTGCCCGCGGCGGTCGCCGCGGAGGCGCTCTCCCAGGCGTCCTCTGGCCATGGCGGATCGATGAGCACGGAGCCCTTTATGAGGCTGTGCACTTCCATCGAGGTGCGGGGCGGATGGTCATAGTCCCTGGCGCCTCCCCGAATGATCAACGTGGGCACTTTGATCCCTTCGAACTCCCAGTCACTGACTCCCGGGATGGCCTCGTTCGGCTTTGGGACGTATGCGTTCAGCCACCGGTTCATAACCCGCTCAAACTCCTCGCTCCCGATCGCCAACAATCGTTCCCGGTTCCGTGGGTTCACGGCGATCAGACCGGCCCAGGACCCAGGGCCGCCCGACATTTCGAGAACCCCTTCGATGCCCTTGGAGCGCACAGTGCGGAGCTCATTTAGGACGTACACGCCGGCGAGGGTCATGGTGCTGTAGGTTCCACCGACTATCGACCAGACCACGAGTTTGCGAACCAGCTCCGGCCACATCATCGTGAAGATGATCGAGTCCCGGGCGCCTCCCGAGCCGCCAGAGGAGATGACCTGCTCCACTCCGAGCTTTTTCAGCATGAGGCCCAGGGTCTCCGACCTCATATGCGATTCCGAGGCGCCGTAAAGTTGTATGTCCGACCTCCCGCAGTTGGGTCGGTCCCACAAGAGCACGCGCTTGCCGCCATCGGCCAGCGCGTTGGCGAGCTCGTGCACGCCGCCGTAGTCCTTGCTGAACCGGCCGCCCGGCGTCAAGACCACGACCTCTCCGTCCTCGGGGCCAACGAACTCGTAAACGACTATGCCGCCGTTGACCTCGATCTCACCCTCAGCCATTCCCTCTCCTCATCTAGCCCTTCCGTATGTGCATGAACGCCCGGATGAATACCGGCATCCACTGATCAATGAAGCTATCGGACATTCGATTGTCTCGCCCGGAGAGGGCATGAGGCAAATACGCAATCCTAATGAGCGACCCGCTTCGCCGAGATATGTCGGAGTGATCGACGGCATCAACGAGGTCAGCATCCTTCAGCCTCCCGAGTTCCCCGCGAAACGCTCAACTGGCTCAAGCCCTATGAGAAACTGGCTGAGCTAACTACAGCGATCGGTTGAGGCCGCCGGCGCATAACGCACCACATTGAGGGCGGTTGGTTCTTCGAACGTGGTTGGCACGAGCAGGTGCGGTATTTCCCATTCGAAGACAAGCAGCTTGTCCTCGACGCCGACTCCGCCTGGGGTGCGGTTCGCATCATTGGCGGAAGCTAGGAAATGTCGAACATTGGTGCTACTCGTCGCCCACCGCACGGAAGCCGGTGCGACACCCACAACACGCTGAGCGAGGCGGCCACGGCCAGGGCCGGCACGGCGGTGAGCACGAAGCGCTGATCGCCCCAGGTGAGGGCCAGCACTGCGGTGGCCAAGGCCGCAGGGCCGGCCACCACGGCGAGCTCGAGACGCCGGCGACGGAGCGAGACCATTCCCGGAAGGGCCAGGGCAAGTGTGGCCATGGAGCCAAACCACGCGAACTGGCCCCAGCCGATGCTGCGGCTCTCCACCGCCTCCACGCGCACCTGCTGCGCCGGGTCGTAGAGGCCCCAGCCGCGCAGGATCCGCACCCCCATGACCAGCGGAACCCGGCGGGCGTGGTCGGCCGCGTAGTGCAAGGCCCGGTCGCCGATCTGCCTCGAGTAGCGGGCCTCGCCGAGCACCGCGCGGCGGGAGAAATCAGTGCAGTTGAAATCCCACAGTCCGAGCATCGGACCGTTGTAGGCAGGGCCGCAGTTGGCCCCGGACAACACCGAATCGAGGTTCGACGACAGCAGCACTGGAGGGTGGAAGATCTCCACATTGCGGATGAGCCACGGCGCCAACACAAGGGCGGCCGCCCCCACCACCGTGCCCAGTTGGGCCAGACGGCGCAGCCGGTTCACGCCGGGAACGCTTATGACCAGTACCGGAACCAAGACCATCGCCAGCCCGATGGCCTCCCCCCTCGCGAGAGCAACCAGCCCGGCGAGCGCTCCCACCAGGCCCCAGCGGGGCACCGAGCACGAAGCGGCGGCCCACGTAGCGGCTAACAGCACGGCGACGGTCAGCGGCACCGCGATGGTCTCGGACATGACGGTTGCGTCGGTGGCTACCAACACTGGCGAAACAGCAACTATGCCGGCGGCCACCAGGCCCACAGCCGGGCCACCGATGCGACGTCCGAGCAAGCCGGTGAGCACCACCGTGGCACCACCGCAGCAGGCTCCGGCCACCTGATAGTCATGGCTTGTGGTGGCTCCCAGCTTGTGGAGGACGGCCAGGAATAACGGATAGAGCGGCGGGAAGTTGGCTGTCGGGCGATGGATTCCCTGGAAGATCAGCGTCGGGTCCGAGTAGTGGTGCGAGTTGGCCAGCGAGGTCGCCTCCAGTACGTACCAGATGGAGTCCAAGCCGAGCTTGAGGTGCGGGCCAACTAGAGCCAGATAGGTAAGCCGAAAACCGACGCCCACGAGGGCTATAGCCGTCAGGGCAGTAGCCCAGCGCCAGCCGCGTGGGAGCCCTCGCCGGTGCTGGTCTCCCGCCACGATATGAGCCTGGCACATTGAACCGTCCTGGGATCCCCCGACGCCAAGACCCGGCCACCGTCCGAGAGGGCCGTCCGTGAATCCGAGCTGGGTCCGGAGTTGGCGGAGCTGTACGTAGAGCGAGTTGAAGCCCATTCTGGGGGCCAAACCAGAAATCAAGCCAAGTGGAGACGACCATCACGCAGATCCGGTCGCTCGCGGCCTCCGCGTAGTCACTATGTCGGCTGACGCCAGGCTGCATACGCGTGCTCAGCCGGCCGGGCGGGCCCTGGTGATGAGTCCCCCACCGAATGCGCCCTGGCCGACCACCTCGCAGGCCCGGGTGCGGTTACACGACACCGCAAGGAATGCGCCCTCGAATCCCAAGGGTTGGGCGATTGAAAAGGGGGTGTGACCGCGGCACTTGGAGGTCAGCCAGGAGGGCGGCAGACTCACTCGGATACCAATAGCCGTCAGCACTGAGCCACTGCTTTTCGCCATCTGGCGTGACGCGCCATTGGGTCACCCCAACTGACGTTACGTCACCCAGCTGCACTGCGCCCGTGCCATCCACTCCGGCCGGTGGGCGATCTCCTCGAGCGACGGGAGATCCTCCCCTACGCCGGGCGCCATCATCCACGAAAGGACCGCTGGCCCCGGGTCGGGCACGGCCTGATGGATACGACCTGCGAGTGGCCATACCGCGGACCTCAGGATTGGCCGGAACTGCGCAGCGGGTAGACCGGCAAGTCCTGGGAAGTACCTCCATCTTCCCGGGAGCAAGAGTGCGGGTCCTCGTCACGAGCCCGGCTCTTGGGTGTCACGTCCACGGACGTAAACCTGGCCGCTACCCTGCGCCCATGGACTGCGCGTCCCCTTGCGTCCGAAGTAGCGGCCTCAGCTGGTCATTTCAGTTTGCAGCGATCTCAGCCACAGTCTCCGCATGTTCCCGACACCAGAGGGTGAACCAATCCATCTGTTCTTCTGGATGCATGATCACTGTGGAGACCAGGTCCATGAGGGCACGCCTCATTTCAGGCCATTCGGGCGCGACTTTTTCTTTCAACTCCTGGGGCATTTGGCTGGTCTAGCCCATGCTCTGGGACAAGAGCAACACTCACCGATCATTGTCATCCAACCGTCAAAGTGCATCGACGTTACAATCCCCATGTCGCCAGCCCGTCGAGTGGAAGCGCGTGTGGCTCGACTTCACCGGGAAGAGACACTACGTCGAGACGTGCCGAGAGCATGCGCCAAAGGCAACGGGCGGTTAGGTCGAAAGTCCCGTCTTCGCAGCTACAGGACCTTCGACCCTGTTGGGCTCGATGTGCGATGGTGCACCGTTGAATGGGGCGAGGGGGAAGCCGCCCCAAGCGGGCGACCTCCCTGCCTTTCAGCGGGGGGGTCGTTTCGCGTCCCGACACTTCTCCTACGACACTCTGGCAGCTCCGGGTGCGCGGGTGGTTTGCATGCGAGGGTACGGTGATTCCCCATGAGTGATCGCAAGGACCGAGCGACCGAAGCACGATTCGCACGTCTGTACTACGACGATGACGCCACCTGGCGGGCGACGTACTGGCAGGGCATCCACCACTGCCAAGTGTCCGCTCGACCTGTGGATATTCCAGGAGATCATTCCCGAGACGCAGCCGGACCTGATAATCGAGGCGGGCACGCACATGGGTGGCTGCGCGCTCTATCTGGCGAGCCTGTGCGAACATTGCCGCCCGGGGCCAGGTTGCGATCACGATCGACGTCACGGATCAACCCGATCGGCCGAAGCACCACCGGATCACGTACCTGCTTGGTTCTTCGACTGACCCTGAGATAGTCCAGAGTTCATGCGCCTAGCTGCCTCCGCCCAACGCGTAATGGTCATCTTGGACTCGGACCACTCCGAAGCCCATGTGTTCGACGAGCTGGCTCTACTCAGTCCGCTTGTCACACCGGGTGCTTTCTGATTCTCGAGGACACGATCGTGAACGGGAACCCCGTACTGCCCGACTTCGGACCGGGTCCGGGGGAGGCGGTGACGCGTCGGATGGCGAGCGCACCGTCCTTTGTGCTGGTCAAGAGCCGGGAGAAGTCCACCTCACGTTCAACCCGGGGGGGTATCTACGAAAGGTTGGGTAGCACCTTCCCGAGGCCGAGGCTTCACGTATAGGCGAGGCCAACGATTCAAGGAATGCGGCTTCTCCTGGCTCGTGACGGCACGGTCAACTCGCTCTAGGGGTGCGCTCTCGTCGTCACCACCCGTCCGCAACCAGTGTGCAACGTCGCTACCACCTGATCCCACAAGACTTTTCAAGGTCGTCACCCTATGCCGGTGGGCGCGTCGATAGGAAACGCTGCCATGACAAATCTCAACAAAGCGAACAGGACCTCCGCGTTTCCTTTCATCGAACGTTTGCCCGTCATCGTGGTGGTAGGCGTTTTGGCGGTGGTGATCGTTTTCGCTCTCGGTGGGGTAACCGCCAAAAGTGCGGTCGCCGCATGCAACTCTGATGCCGAGACGGTTGAGGCGGCGGTCACGGCGTTTCGGACGGACAATCCCAGTTTGGTGCCGACACCGACATTGCTAACCAGCTCATCGCACGGCGGCCCGTTTCTCAGGTCTTGGCCCAGTAATGGCGCTCGCTACGCCATAACGCTCCGTCATAGCGGCGAGGTAATGGTCGCGGTCCCATCAAGGGCAGCCGCGGTCCCGTATGACTCCAGGAATCCCTGTGGCGCGGTTTCGTAGGGAGCCAGAGCGAAGGGAGATGTAGGTGATGCATCCATCGGATGAACGTGGTTGGGGAGCCGAAAACGATACTCACCAATGAACCGCCACGGCGAGAACTATGAGGGCGGTAAAGCAAGCACCACAATGAACCAGGTTCGTTTGAAATGTCGATCGGCTGCACGGGGGGAGTGTCCGTTGCTCTTCGGGTCGGGAGCGATGAGGTTGACCGTAGGTCGGGGACCTCACAGAGTGCCCCCCGCAGGATGAAAGCGAGTGAGCCACGTCGTCCTTTAGGATCCCCCGATAGTTAGT
>PKYA01000126.1 GCA_003133545.1 Acidimicrobiaceae bacterium
CGACCGGAAACAAGAGCGAGATCGCGACGGGCTACTTCACCCTGTACGGCGACGCCGTTGGCGGGTTTGCGGCGATCAAGGACATCGCGAAGACCCAGGTCTACGAGCTCTGTGAGTACCGCAACGGCAGGCNNGCCCGACCAGCGCGACGACCAGAGCCTGCCCCCCTACGAGGTCCTCGACCCGGTGCTGGCTGCCTACGTCGAGCACGACCGGACCAAGCCCGAGATGGTGGCCGCGGGGTTCGACCCGCTCGTGGTCGACGCCGTGGTCCGGCTCGTCGACACCGCGGAGTACAAGCGCCGCCAACTCGCCCCCGGGGTCCGCATCACCGCGAAGGCGTTCGGCAAGGATCGCCGGGTTCCGATCACCAACCGCTACCGCGCCGAGGATGCGCCGGTGCCGGGCGGAGGCCGACCGGCGTGACCGAGGACACCGCCGAACCGACCACCCTCGGCCTGCACCAGGTATCGGGGCTGCTCGGCGCCTACTGCGCGATCGAGCGGCGGCTCTTCGAGCTGACCGGGTCGCTGGCCACCGAGGCCGAGGTGCTCCCCGAGATCGGGGTCTACCTCGACTCGCTGAGCGCGGAGCACGCCTGGCACGCCGAACTATGGGCCGACCGGTTGCCGGTCGTGAGCGGAGTCGACGCCCAGGCGCTGGTCGTGGTGCCCGAAGCGGCCCGAGGGGTGCTGGACGGGTCGGCGGCCGGGGGCCAGCTCGAGCGTTTGGCCGCCCTCCTCCGGGTCGTGCTGCCCAGGCTCATCGCCTCCTACGCCCGTCACGAGGCGTCGGCCTCTCCGGTGTCCGAGCGCCCCACCCTCCGGGCCCTCCGGCTGGTGCTCCGAGACGAGGTGGAGGCCCTGGTGGCCGGGGAATCCCTGGTCCAGCGGCTGCTGGGCACGCCCGAGGCGGTGGCGGCGACCGGGCAAACGGTGGTCCGCCTCGAAACCGGTCTCGCCCAGGCGGGCGTGTTTCCCGGTCTTGTGCCCTGGCCTGGTCCAAGGGCTTGACGGCGCCGGTAAACTAGCGACAGACCATTGTCACGCCGCAGGGCGCGACTCAGCAGACCGAAGAAGTAGATCCCCCAGCGCACGGCGCCGAGGGTGATGCCCCGAGGTCACCGGAGGGTACAGCAGACCTTGGCAAAGGAACGTATCGAACGAGACGACGAAGACCTCGTACGCCTCTACCTGACCGACATCGGGCAGTATCCGCTGCTCACCAAGGACGACGAGGTCCGGCTGGCCCAGGCCATCGAGGGTGGCCGGGACGCCGAGGGCGAGCTCCGCAAGGCCCCCAAGGGCACGACCACCTCCAAGCGTCGCGAGCTGCGCCGGGCCGTGATCCACGGGGAGCAGGCCCAGCAGACCTTCGTCCAGTCCAACCTCCGCCTGGTGGTCTCGATCGCCAAGAAGTACCAGGCCTNNCCATCACCCGGGGCATCGCCAATACGGGCCGGACCATCCGCCTCCCGGTCCATGCGGGGGACACGTTGGCCAGGGTGCAGAAGGCCCAGGCCCGCCTCGAGCTCAAGCTGGGTCGGCCGGCGACGTTGGCCGAGCTCGGGATCGAGGTGGAGATGCCCGAGGACAAGCTCGTCGAGGCGCTTCGCTTCCGGGCCGAGCCTCTGTCGCTCTCAGAACCACTGCGTGAGGACGGCGACGCCGAGCTCGGCGACGTCGTCGAGGACCGCTCGGCCGAGTCCCCCTTCGAGGTGGCCGCGGTCTCGCTGTTGCCCGAGGAGATCGGCCGGCTCCTGTCACCGCTCGACGAGCGGGAGCGAGAGATCCTCCGCCTGCGCTTCGGGCTCGACCGGGGCGAGCCCCGCACCCTCGAAGAGGTGGGCGAGCACTTCAACCTCACCCGTGAGCGGATCCGTCAGATCGAGGCCCGGGCGATGTCCAAGCTGCGCCACCCGTCCTCTGACACCGGCGCCCGCGACCTGCTGACCGTCTGATCCCCGTCGACGGCCACCGCTGGGGCCGTTAGCATCGCGACCATGAAGAAGCTCTTCGTCCTCGTCGCCCTGCTCGTACTGGTGGGCGTGATCGCGTCCCGTCGGCTCCGAGAGACCTGACAACTCGTTGCGCTGATCCCGCCGTCTAGGGGATGAGCGCCGTCGCCCGCTCGGCGTGCCCTTCGGCGTTCCGGCGGCGGCCCCACAGGCCGAGCACCACCGCCGCACCGGCGATGGTGAGGCTGGTGACGACCGGTGCCCTGGTCGCGGCCCTGTCTCGCAGCCGGACCGGCTTGGTGAACTGGCACGTCTCCCACCCGCGNNCTCCAGCATCGGGAGGTCGGTGGCCGAGTCCGAATACGCGGTCGACGCCGAAAGGTCGAGGCCGACCGTCTCGGCCAGTGCCGAGATCGCCTCGGCCTTGTTCTGGCCGCCGGCGAAGAAGGCCATGCGCCCGGTGTAGCAACCGTCCTCGTCCACCTCGGCCCGCGAGCACACCGTGCCGTCGGCTCCGAGCAGTTCGGCCATCGGCAGCACGATCTCCTCGGGCGAGGCGGAGACGAGGTAGACGCGTTGACCGGCCAGGTGGTGGCTCGCCATCAGCTCGAGCGCCTCGGCGTAGATCAGCGGCTCGACCGTCTGGAGCAGCGTCTCCCGCACGATCTGGCGGACCCGGTCGCGGTCCCAGCCCTTGGTGAGCGCGAGGACCGACTCGCGGATCTTGCCCATGCGGTCCTCGTTGGCGCCCATCTGGAGGTAGATGAGCTGGGAGCCGACCGCGCGCAACACCGTGCGCCGCTTGATGAGACCGTCGCGCCGGAAGTGGCCGCTGAACGCGGCGATGGAGGCCTTCGTGATCACCGTCTTGTCGAGGTCGAAGAACGCCGCGCTCTCCATGGGCCCCATGCTACGGGCGCCCCGCCCGCAGATTCGCGCATAGACCCCGTGACCAGGGCAATCGTGACAATCGCGTGGAACCGGGCGCGCGCAGGTTCCGTGCCTGGCCGGGGCTCGAGCTACGCGCCCACGAGCCCCTTTCGGACCTCGGGCTCGGCGTCCTGGGTGACGAGCACGAGCACCTCGTCACCGTTCTGCAGCACCGTCTCTGACCGCGGCACGACGAGGCGGCCATCGCGGACGATCGCGACGATCGCCGCCTCGCGGGGGATGCCCAGCGCGCTGAGCGCGGTGCCGACGGCGGGGGACTCCGGCGCAAGTGTGACCTCGACGAGGTGCGAGGAGCCGCCCTCGAACTGCAATAGCCGCACCAGCGAGCCCACCGAGACCGCCTCTTCGACCAGCGCGGTGAGCAGCTGGGGCGTGCTCACCGACACGTCCACCCCCCAGCTCTCGTTGAACAGCCACTGGTTCTTCGGGTGGTTGACCCGGGCCACGACGCGCGGCACAGCGAACTCCTGCTTGGCCAGCAGCGAGATCACGAGGTTGTCCTCGTCGTCCCCCGTGGTCGCCACCACGACGTCGACCGTGGCCAGCCCGGCCGCGTCGAGGGAGGAGACCTCGCAGGCATCGGCGGCGATCCAGGTGATGGCCAGGGTGGGCCGCAGGCGTTCGACCAGATCGGGGTCTTGCTCGAGGACGAGGACCTCGTGGCCGTTGGCGAACAAGTCGGCCGCGATGGCCGTGCCGACGCTGCCGGCGCCGGCGATGGCCACCTTCATGTGGGCCGGCCCTTTTCCAAGAGGGCGTCGAGCTCGGTGCGGGCGTCGAGCATGACCGCCAGATGGAGGACGTCGCCCTCCTGCCCCACCAGCTCACGGGCATCGAGCCGGGGCACACCGGCACGGGTCACCGCCACCAGGCTGAGCCGGCCGGTTTCCTCGAGCTCGCTGAGGCGTCGACCCGCCCAGGCGTCGGGGAGGGAGCGGTCGACCAGGGTGAGCTGTCCGGACGGGTCCGACCAGTCCCCCGCATCCTGGTCGGGCAGGAGACGGCGCCGGACCTGATCGATGGTCCAGGTCACTGTGGCCACGGTGGGGATGCCGAGGCGCTGGTAGATCTCGGCCCGGCGGGGGTCGTAAATGCGGGCCACCACGTTGGGGATCAGGTACGTCTCCCGGGCGATGCGCACCGTCAGGATGTTGGTGTTGTCCCCGCTCGTCACCGCGGCCAGGGCGTCGGCACCGACGGCGCCGGCCTTCTCCAGGTCGTCGCGGTCGAAGCCCGATCCCACGATGCGCGGCCCCTCCCAATCCTTCAGGCGGCGGAAGGCCCGGGGGTTCTTGTCCATGATGGCGACCGAGTGGCCCTCTTTCGTGAGCGATATGGCCAGGCCGGACCCGACCCGCCCACACCCGACGACGACGACGTGCATGGCCACAGCACAACACGCGCGCCGCGCCAGTGCAAAGGAGCGAACCCGACAGCGGTCCCGCCACCTCCTACGCTGGCGGCGGTGTCGAACCCCTCTGCCCCCGAGCGCGTTGCTCCCGCCGCGCTGCCCCGCTCGGGCGCCCGGGAGCGCCCCGCGGCCCCGCTGCCGGGGATCGCCGGGGGCACCATCCCCGAGCGTCGGCGCTACCGGCTGAAGAACAAGCTGCTCGGACCCCCGCTCGTCACCGAGCAGCTCAGCTCCGAGCGCCTGGGTCGTCCGACCGCACTCGGGGTCCTGGCCCCGGACTGCATCTCGTCCTCGGCTTACGGGACCGAGGAGATGCTGACGCAGATGGTGCCCTACGTGGGGCTGGCCGCCTTCAGCCTGCTCGTGCCCATCACCGTGGCCATTCTCTGCGTCCTTTTCTTCGTCACCCTGTCGTACCTCGATGTGATCCAGTACTACACGAAGGCCGGGGGCGCCTACGTGGTGGCGCGCGACAACTTCGGGCAGAACATCGCGCAGATCGCCGCCGTGGCGCTGCTCATCGACTACACGGTGACCGTCGCCGTGCAGACGGCGGCGGGCACCGCCGCACTCACCAGCGCCGTGCCCAGCCTGGCCAACACGTTCGACACGGTGGCCATCACGGTCGGCGTCGTGCTCCTCCTCCTCTACGGCAACCTGCGCGGCATCCGTGAGGCGGGAAAGTTCTTCGCCTTCCCCATGTACTTCTACGTGCTCTCCCTGGGCACGGTGATCATCACCGGCTACATCAAGGTCGCCCTGGGCGACCTGCACCACATCCCCCTCCCCCCTTCTCACGAGGTCTTCGGCGGGCATCTGGGCACGCCGGGCCACGGGCTGTTGATGGGGCTGGCCTTCATCACCCTCCTGCGTGCCTTCGCCAACGGCGGCTCGTCGCTGACCGGGCTCGAGGCCATCTCCAACGGGGTGGGCACCTTCCGCCGCCCGGCCTCGGTCCACGCCCGCCAGACCCTGGTGGTCATGAGCTCACTGCTGGCCTTCCTGGTCCTGGGCACCACGCTGCTGGCCCGCTGGACCCACGCCGTCCCCTACGCGGTCGGCTCGCCCACCGTGGTCTCCCAGGAGGTCCAGGCCGTCTTCGGCCGGGGCGTCATCTACTTCGTCGTCCAGCTGGCCACGCTGCTCATCCTCTACACGGGCGGCAACACCAGCTTCAACGGCTTCCCCTTCCTGGCCAACTTCGTCGCCGAGGACCACTTCTTGCCGCGGCAGCTGACCCGCCGAGGCCACCGCCTGGCCTTCTCCAACGGGATCCTGGTCCTGGCCGCCGTGTCCATCGCCCTGGTCCTGGTGTTCAAGGCCCAGGTCGATGGGCTCGTCTCGCTCTACGCCATCGGGGTGTTCACCGGCTTCACCATGGCCGGCGCGGGCATGGTGAAGCACCATGTCACCACCAAGGGGGCGCACTGGCGCCGGGGCCTGGTGGTCAACCTGGTCTCGTCGATCGTGTCGGGCATCGTCGTCTTGATCTTCGCCGTGGCGAAGTTCAAGGAGGGCGCCTGGGTGGTCGTGGTGGTGGGCCCGCTGCTCTACATCGGCCTGATCCGGCTGCACCACCAGTACGAGCAAGAAGAGGAGCTGCTCGAGACCGGCGCCGTGGAGGCATCGGAGGCGCCCATCTTGCGCCGCCACGTCGTCGTGGTCCTGGTCGACCGGCTCGATATGGCCACCGCCCGGGCCCTGCAGTACGCCCGCACGCTCACCCCGGACGACCTGCGTGCCGTGCACTTCGACATCGACTCGAAAGAGGCGCGGGCGCTCGAGGAGGAATGGGGCCGGCTCGGGCTGTCGCGTCTTCCCCTCGACATCGTCGATTGCCCGGACCGCCGCCTGGCCCGGGCCGCCATAGAGCTGGTGGCCGACGCCACGATCGACGGGGACACCGAGTGCACCGTGCTGTTGCCCCGGCGTGGCTACGCCCGGGTGTGGCAGCGGTTCCTGCACGACCGCACGGCCGACAAGATCGCCGCCGTGCTCTCCCAGGTGCCCCACGTGGCCGCCACGATCATTCCCTACAACCTGCCTTCCATGTTCGGGGAGCGGATCCGCACCTATGGCCAGACGGTGCAGCGGGCCCGGCGCCGCGGCGTGTCGGGCGCGGTGATCGACGACGTGGTGCTGCCGGGGGCCGCGCCCCGGGACAGGGACGGGCCGCGCAAGGAGGGGCCGCGCCGGGTCACCGTGGTGTCCCAGGCCGATGACGCCCTGGCCCGCCGGGCGGGCGTGACCACCCCCATCGCCGGCGTCGTGCTCCGCCAGCGGGTCAAGGTGGCGGGCAGGGTCAAGTCGGTGCGCGTCCAGCCCCGGGCGGGGACCTCCAACCTCGAGTGCGTGCTGAGCGACGGCAGCGGTGCCATCCTCCTGGTCTTCCAGGGCCGCCCGAAGATCGCCGGGATCGAACCGGGCGCCCGCCTGGTGGCCGAGGGCATGGTGGGTGCGTGGGGGAGGCGGCCGGCCATGCTCAACCCGTCGTTCGAGCTGGTGGCCGGGGCTGACCAGGACCCGGCCGGGGATTGACGCCCTACGGTGGTGCTTGCTCGCTCAGTGCGCAGTCGCTAACGTGCCCCCCGGCCCGTCGTCGGGTGCGTCGACAGTGCGCGCCTCCGACCAGGGAATACAGCATCGTCCACCGCGGTGGGCTGTGACACGTGCCGTACCGGATGGCGGGGTGGCTCGTCGTCGCCACGACGGAACAAGACGGACCGAACCAGAAAGGGCACACCAGGCATGATCAACCTCCTTGCTGCAGGCAATGGTGGCTACGAGAATTTCCACCTCGCCGGCGCGGATAAGACCTGGCTGTACATCTGCCTGGCGGCCGGCATCGTCGGGATCGCGGCCGGCCTCCTGCTGGCCCGCAACGTGCTGGCGGCCGACACCGGCACGCCCAAAATGAGAGAGATCGCCCTGGCCGTCCAGGAGGGGGCCGAGGCGTTCTTGAAGCGGCAGTTCCGTACCATCATCATCATCGTGGTCCCGCTGGCCATCCTCATCTTCTTCACCGCCACCAAGGTGGTCCGGCCGAACGGGTCGATCGCGCTCACCTTCGACAAGGACGGGTTGTACCGGGTCATCTGCTTCCTCTTCGGGGCCGCCTTCTCCGGTCTGACCGGCTTCATCGGCATGAGCATCGCCGTGCGGGGCAACGTCCGCACCGCCGCCGCGGCCTCGCGGGGCGGCGGCATGGCCGGCGCGCTGCGGGTGGCCTTCCGCACCGGGGCGGTGACCGGCATGCTCTGTGTGGGTCTGGGCCTGGCCGGCGCCACCGCCATCGTCCTCATCTTCCAGAACTCGGCCACCGCCGTCCTCATCGGTTTCGCCTTCGGGGCCTCGCTGCTGGCCCTCTTCATGCGAGTCGGCGGCGGCATCTTCACCAAGGCGGCNNCCGGCATCCCCGAGGACGACCCTCGCAACGCGGCGACCATTGCCGACAACGTGGGGGACAACGTGGGCGACTGCGCCGGCATGGCGGCCGACCTCTTCGAGTCCTATGAGATCACCATCATCTCCTCGCTGATCCTGGGCTTCTCGGCCTTCAAGACCATCGGCCACAACCCGACGCCCGCCGTCCTCTTCCCCCTCATCGTCCCGGCCATCGGCATCTTCGCCTCGGTCATCGGGGTGCTGGTGGTCAAGGCCCGCAAGAACGACCGCAACGCGCTGGCCCCCATCAACCGCGGTTTCTGGTTGGCCGCGCTGCTGACCGTCATCGGGGCCTTCCTGGTGGCCCAGTACTACGTGCACGACCTCAAGGTGTTCTACGCCGTGCTGACCGGGGTGGTGCTGTCCCTGGTGGCCAGCCAGATCACCGAGCA
>PKYA01000222.1:0-16671 GCA_003133545.1 Acidimicrobiaceae bacterium
AACTGGTCGAGCGCACGATGGACGACCTCCTGGCCATCACCAACTTCGGGCAGAAGTCGGCCGACGAAGTGGTGCAGCGCCTGGACGAGCGCGGGCTCTCGCTGCGCACCCGGGACTGAGCGCCATGCAGGGAACACCCAAGAGGGGGCGCCGCATGGGCGGCGACGCCGCGCACCAAAAGGCCATTCTGGGCAACCTGGTGGCCTCGCTCATCGCTGCCGAGTCCCTGGTGACCACCGAGGCCAAGGCGAAGGCACTGCGCCCGGTGGCCGAGAAGTGCGTCACGGCCGCCCGCAAGGGGGGCGTCCACCAGCACCGCCGCGTCGTGGCCCTGATCCGGGACAAGGACATGGCCCACAAGCTCTTCGACGAGATCGGGCCGCGCTACGCCGACCGGCCGGGGGGCTACACGCGGATACTCAAGCTGGGTCCGCGCCCGGGCGACAACGCGCCGATGGCGCGGATCGAGTTCGTCTAGGCCGGCAGCACCCTGGACCCGCCCGCGTCCCCCGACGCTGCCGCACTGCAGCGCTGGAGGCTCCTGGTCGCCTACGACGGCGCCCCGTTCCGGGGCTTCGCCGTCCAGCCTGAAGTGCCCACGGTGGCGAGCGCCTTGCGCCAGGCCATCGGCCGCACCGCCCGGACGTCGGCCGCCCCGGTCTTGACCTGTGCCGGCCGCACCGACGCCGGGGTGCACGCCCGGGGCCAGGTGGTCCATGTCGACCTCCCCCCCATCCCCTTCGACGGCCTCGGGCTGGCCCGGGCGCTCAACCGCCAGCTCTCGCCCTCCATCGTCGTGCTCGACGCCGTCGCGGTGCCCGACGCGTTCGACGCCCGACGCTCCGCCCGCGCCCGGACGTACCGCTACCTGGTGTGGAACGCCCCGGCGCCCGACCCGCTGCTCCATCCGGTGACCTGGCACGTCCGCGACCCCCTCGACCTGCGGGCCATGGCGGCGGCCACCGACGTCCTCCTCGGCACCCACGACTTCCGCTCCTTTTGCCGGCGCACGCCGGGCACCAGCTCCGAGGAGCCGATCCTGCGGCGGGTGACGCGGGCCCGCTGGAGCCACACCCAGGGCTCCGAGGTGGCCGACGCCGGTCCGGGCCGCCTGCTGCGCTTCGACATAGAGGCCAATTCCTTCTGCCATCAGATGGTGCGCTCGCTGGTCGGCAGCCTGGTCGAGGTGGGCCGCGGCAGGGGCAACGCGGCCACGCTGCTCGAGCGCCTGCGGGCCACGAGCCGCCACCGGGCCGCCGATCCCGCCCCGGCACAGGGCCTCT
Source organism: Acidimicrobiaceae bacterium (assembly GCA_003133545.1). Lineage (GTDB taxonomy): Bacteria > Actinomycetota > Acidimicrobiia > Acidimicrobiales > RAAP-2 > Bog-473. Next base: position 1,284 of record PKYA01000222.1, read on the forward strand.
GCCTGGTCTCGGTGCGCTACGACGAAGCGACTCCTGAGTCGAGCGCCTGACGGTGGCTTGCCCATCCCGCCCCGGGGCCCTATCCTGGTACGTCGGCCCACGGGACCTCCGAGGACCTGAGCNNGGCCGCCTGGCCTCCGAGGTGGCGCGCATCTTGCGCGGGAAGCACCGCCCCTACTTCGCCCCCCACGTCGACACCGGCGACCACGTGGTCGTGGTCAACGCCGACAAGGTGGTCCTCACCTCGGGCAAGGCCGACGACAAGCTGGCCTATCGCCACAGCGGGTACCCCGGCGGCTTGCGCTCCACCACCTACGCCGAGTTGCTCGAGAAGTCCCCCGACGAGATGATCCGGCGCTCGGTGCGGGGCATGTTGCCCAAGAACACCCTCGGCCGCGCCATGTTGGGCAAGCTCAACGTCTACGCCGGCCCCGACCATCCCCACGCGGCGCAGCGCCCCGAGCCGCTCGAGTTGCCGGCCGCCCGCCGGGCCGGCTGACGCCCGCCCGCGCCGGAATCCCCGCACGCGCACCACTGAAGGAGCACCGATGCCCGTACCACTGACCCAGACGACCGGCCGCCGCAAGCAGGCGGTGGCCCGCGTCCGCTTCCGGCCCGGCCAGGGGGCCATCACGGTCAACCGCCAGCCCATTGAGGCCTACTTCACCTCGGCCACCCACCGCATGCTGGTGACCGAGCCCCTCCGGGTCACCAGCACGGTCGAGTCCTACGACATCGACGCCACCATCGACGGCGGCGGCATTTCGGGCCAGGCGGGGGCCATGCGCCTGGGCATCGCACGCAGCCTGTGCGAGATGGACCCCGAGCACCGCGCCGCGTTGAAGCGCTCCGGGCTGCTCACCCGCGACGCGCGCGAGAAGGAGTCCAAGAAGTACGGCCTGAAGAAGGCCCGTAAGGCTCCGCAGTACTCCAAGCGGTAAGAGGTGGGGCCCGCACGCTTCGGCACCGATGGCGTCCGGGGTGTCGCCAACGAGGAGCTCACCGCCGAGCTGGCCCTGGCCCTCGGGCGCGCCACGGCGCGGGTCCTGCCCGCACCCGCCTTCGTCGTCGGCCGCGACACCCGCCGTTCGGGCCCCCTGCTCCAGGCCGCGCTGTCGGCCGGGCTGGCGACAGAGGGGGCCGATGTCCTCGACCTTGGCGTGCTGCCCACGCCCGCGGTGGCCACTGTGGCCCAACGGCGGGGAGTGCCCGGTGCCATGGTCTCGGCCTCGCACAACCCCTTCGGGGACAACGGGATAAAGCTCTTCAGCTCGCTGGGCACCAAGCTGCCGGCCGAGCTCGAGAGGGAGGTGGAGCGCGAGATCCTCTCCATCCTGGCGGACCCCGACCACCCGCCGCGCCGGCCCACCGGTCACGGGGTGGGGCGGATCATCGCCGACCCGGGCGCCGCCGACCTCTATCGCGCCAGCATGGTCGAGGCCACAGAGGGACGCACCCTGGCCGGCCTGCACCTCGTCGTCGACTGCGCCAACGGTGCCGCCAGCGCGTTCGCCCCCGAGGTGCTCGCCGCTCTGGGCGCCACCGTCACCGCTCTGCACGACACGCCCGACGGCACCAACATCAACGACCGGTGCGGGTCGACCGACCCCGGTGAGCTGGCCCGCACGGTGATCGCGCGCAAGGCCGACCTCGGGCTGGCGCTCGACGGCGACGCCGACCGGGTCATCGCCGTCGACCACACCGGAAGCGTGGTGGACGGCGACGTGCTCCTCGCCCTCTTCGCCCTCGACATGGCGGCCCGCGGGCACCTGTCCGGCAACACCGTCGTGGTGACGGTCATGACCAATCTGGGTTTCCGCCTGACGATGGAGTCCCACGGCATCGGCGTACGCGAGACCGACGTGGGCGACCGCCACGTGCTGGCCGCCCTCGATGCCGACGGCCTGGCCCTCGGCGGCGAGCAATCGGGCCACATCATCTTCCGGACCCGCTCGACCACCGGCGACGGCATCTTGACCGGGATCGTCCTGGCCGACCTCATGCAGCGCGCCGGCCGTTCCCTGGCCGACCTGTCCCACGGGCTGGTCGAGCGGGTGCCCCAGGTGCTGGTGAACGTGCCGATCCCCCAACCCGGGCGTCTCTCGGCCTGCGACGAGGTCTGGGAGGCGGTGGCCAAGGCCAAGGCCGAGCTCGGGCACGAGGGCCGGGTGCTGCTCCGCCCGAGCGGGACCGAGCCCCTGGTCCGGGTCATGGTCGAGGCCCGTCTGGCGGCCCAGGCCGACGCCGTGGCGGCCCAGCTGGCCGGCGTGGTGGAGGCGGCGCTCGGGCAGGTCGGGGGCTGACCGGCGGCGCTCGACGCCGCGGCTCCATACGGACCCGGCGAACCCCCAGGTAGCCTGGAGAGATGTGCGGCATCATCGGCGTGACCGGGGACACCGATGCCCTCCCCCTCATCCTTGGTGCGCTGCACCGCCTGGAGTACCGGGGCTACGACTCGGCCGGCGTCGCCCTGGTGGTCGATGGCGAGATCTGGCGGGAGCGCGTTGCGGACGGCAAGCACTCGGTGGCCGCCCTGGCCGCCCGCACCACGGCGGAGCCGCCCCCGCCCGGCCATGCCGCCGGCATCGGGCACACCCGCTGGGCCACCCACGGCCACCCGACGGCTGAGAACGCCCACCCCCATCTCGACTGCACGGGGCGCCTGGCCATCATCCACAACGGGATCATCGAGAACCACGCGGCCCTGCGGGCCGAGCTCGTCGCCGCCGGCCACGTCATGACCTCGGCCACCGACACCGAGGTGGTGGCGCACCTGATCGAGGGGCACATGGCCGCCGGCCTGTCGCTGGCCGAGGCGACCAGAGCCGCCCTGGGCGCCGTCCGGGGCGCCTTCTCCATCGCCGTGGCGCACGCCGACGAGCCCGAGACGATCGTCGCCGCCCGCCGCTCCACCCCGCTGGTCCTGGGGCTGCGCGACGGGGTGGCCCTCCTGGCCTCGGACATCCCGGCCCTACTCGGCCACGCCGACCAGCTCTTCTCCCTGGGCGACGACGAGCTGGCCGTCCTCACGCCGGGCCACATCACGGTCACCACTCTGGCCGGCCTCCCCGTCGTCCCCGAGCCGCTGCAGATCACCTGGGACCTCGAGGCGGCCCAGAAGGACGGCTACGAGGACTTCATGTCCAAGGAGATGCACGAGCAGCCTCGGGCCGTGGCCAACACCCTGCTCGACCGCCGGGGCGCCGACGGCCGGCTCGCCCTCGACGAGATGCGCCTCACGCCCGACGAGCTGCGCCGGATCGACAAGGTCTTCATCGTGGCCTGCGGAAGCAGCTACCACTCCGCCGTCGTGGCCAAGTACGCCATTGAGCACTGGGTCAAGTTGCCCACCGAGGTCGACATCGCGAGCGAGTTCCGCTACCGCGACCCGGTGCTGACCGAGCGCACCCTTTGCGTGGGCGTCTCCCAGTCGGGCGAGACGCTCGATACGTCCATGGCCATGAAGGAGGCCTCCCGCCTCGGCGCCAAGGTCCTGGTCGTCTCCAACGTGGTCGACTCGTCCATGGCACGGGCGGCCGACGGCGTGATCTACACCCGGGCCGGGCTCGAGGTGGGCGTGGCATCCACCAAGTGCCACCTGGCCCAGATCGTGGCCCTCGAGATCCTGGGCCTCACGCTGGCGCAGATCCACGGCACGCTGACGCCCGGCGAGATCGCCGGCATCCTCGACGAGATGGACCGCCTGCCCGAACTCGTCGAGCAGGCGTTGCAGCGCTCCGTCGAGGTGGACGACGTGGCCGGCAAGCTGACCAAGGCCCGTGACTTCTTCTTCCTGGGGCGCCACGTCGGCTACCCCATGGCCCTCGAAGGGGCGCTGAAGCTCAAGGAGCTGGCCTACCTGCGCGCCGAGGGCTACCCGGCGGGCGAGCTCAAGCACGGCCCCATCGCCCTGATCGAGAAGGGCACGGTGGTGGTGGGCATCGCAACCCGCAACCGGCTGTGGGAAAAGATGCTGTCGAACATCGCCGAGGTGCACAGCCGGGGCGCCACCGTGGTGCTGGTGGCCGACGACGGCGACGAGGAGGCCGCCGCGGTGGCCGACCACGTGCTGTGGGTACCGCCGTGTCCCCCCCTGCTCTCGCCTGTGGTCGGCGTGGTCCCGCTGCAGCAGCTGGCCTACCGGCTGGCCCGCCTGCACGGCCACGATGTCGACCGCCCCCGCAACCTGGCCAAGACGGTCACCGTCGAATGAGCGCCACCGTCACCGCGGCACGGCGGGACGCCGCCCGCCAGGCTGGTGCCCTCGTCGCGGGCGCCGTCGCGGGCTCGGTCGCCGGTGTCGGGGTGGATGTCGTCGACGTGGCGCGCTTCCGCCGCATCTTGGCCCGGCGCCCAGGGTTCGCCGCCCGCTTCTTCACCGACGCCGAACAGGCGGACGCCCGTCGTTCGCCCGACCCCTCGGCGTCGTTGGCCGCCCGCTTCGCCGCCAAGGAGGCGGTGATGAAGGCGCTGGGCACCGGCCTGGGCGGGTTCGCGCTCACCGAGGTGGAGGTACGCCGGGCGCCGGGTGCCGGGGCGACAGCCGGGGCCCCGAGCCTGGTGCTGCACGGGGTGGCCGCGGCCGTGGCCGCCCGTCGCCGGGCCGGCCCGCTCCACCTCTCGCTGTCCCACACGGCCGACGTGGCCATCGCCTTCGTCGTGGCCGAACGGTGCCCTCCGTGCGCCCCGTCCTGACCCGGGACGAGATGCGGGCCGCCGACGCCGCGGCACTCTCGAGCGTGCGCCACGAGACCCTGGTGGCGCGGGCGGGTACCGCCGTGGGCCACGCCGCCCTGCACCTGCTGGGCGGCGGCTACGGCCGCCGGGTCATCGTCGTCGCCGGCAAGGGGAGCAACGGGGCCGACGGCCGGGTGGCCGCCGCGCTCCTGGCCCGGCGCGGCGCCCGGGTCACGGTGATCGACGCCGCAACGGCGCCGGCGGTGCTGCCCCGGTGCGACCTGGTGGTCGACAGCGCCTACGGCACCGGGTTCGCCGGGAGCTACGACGCCCCGGAGCTGGCACCGGGCACGCCGGTCCTCTCGGTCGACATCCCCTCGGGGGTGGACGCCGACACCGGCGCCGCCTCCGGGCGGGCGTTCTGTGCCACGCGCACCGTGACCTTTGCCGCCTACAAGCCCGGGCTCCTCCAAGGTGACGGGGCCCGCCTGAGCGGCGAGGTGCAGGTGGCCGACATCGGCATTGCGCTGGACGCCTGGCGCGCTGCGCTGGTCGAGGACGCCGACATCGCCGCCTGGCTGCCGGCGCGGCCGCGCCAGTCGAACAAGTGGAGCACCGCGCTGGGCATCGCCGCCGGCTCGCCGGGGATGGAGGGCGCGGCCGCGCTGTGTACCCGCGGGGCCATGGCCGCCGGCGCCGGCATGATCCGGCTCGGCTCGCCGGGGGACCGTCCGGCTTCGTGGCCCATCGAGGCCGTCCGGGCCCGTCTGCCCGCCACCGGCTGGTCCGAGGCGTTCCTCGAGGCCACGCAGAAGTGCCTGGCCCTCGTCGTCGGACCCGGACTCGGCACCGACGCCGCCACGCGCCAGGACATCCGCACCGTGATCGCCCGGGCCCCGCACCCGCTCGTGGTCGACGCCGATGCCTTGACCGCGCTCGGGGACGTGACCGAGGCCCGCACGGTGCTCGCCGAGCGGGCCGCCCCGACCGTGCTCACCCCCCACGACGGGGAGTTCGCCCGCCTGGCCGGAGCGCCCCCCGGCCCGGACCGCCTGGCCGCCGCCCGGGGCCTGGCGGCCGCGCTGGGGGTCGTCGTCTTGCTCAAGGGCCCGCTCACTGCGGTGGCCAAGCCCGAGGGCGCCACGGCGGCTGCCTCCCCCGACGTGCTGCTCAGCGCCGCCGGCGTCCCGGCCCTGGCCAGTGCCGGGACGGGCGACGTCCTCTCGGGGATCATCGGCGCCTTCTTGGCCCGCGGGGTGCCGGCCCACCGGGCCGCCGCGCTGGCGGCCCACGTGCACGGGCGGGCGGCGGCGCACGGCTGGGCCGAGGGCCTGGTGGCGGGCGATCTTCCCATGCTGGTCGCGGCCTGCCTCACGGGGGCACGTACCCGTGGTTGAGGGCGTACGCGAGCGGCGGCGCGCCGTCCGCCAACCCATCCCGCCCCCTTCCGCCTGGGCCGGTGAGCGCGACGCGGCGGCCCTGGCGCAGGGTCGCTCTCGCCCGGCCTGGGCCGAGATCGACCTGGCCGCCATCACCCACAACGCCGGAGTGCTGGCGCGCCTGGTGCACCCGGCCCGCCTGTGCGCCGTGGTCAAGGCGCACGGCTACGGCCACGGCGGGCCGGCCGTGGCCAAGGCGGCGCAGGCCGGCGGGGCGAGCGGCTTGGCGGTCGCCCTGGTCGACGAGGGCATGGAGCTGCGCCAGTACGGCGTGCACGGGCCCATCCTGTTGCTGAGCGAGTGTTCGACCGACGCGGTCGAGACGGTGGTGGCCCACGGGCTGCGGGCCACCCTGTACAGCACCGGGGCGATCGAGCACTTCGGCCGGGCGGCCGCCAAGCTGGGCCATGAGATCCCGGTCCACATAAAGGTCGACACCGGCATGCACCGCGTCGGCGCCCCTCCCGACGAGATCCCGGCGCTGGTGCGCGCCGTCTCGGACGATCCGCTGCTGCGCGTCGAGGGACTTTGGACACACCTCCCGGTGGCCGACGGCGAGAGTGCCGACGACCGCGCGTTCACCCTGGGGCAGCTCGCGGCCTTCGACGACGTGGTGGCGGCGCTGGCGCGCACCTTGGGAGCCGCGCCCGACGTGCTCCACGCCGCCAACACGGCGGGCGCCATCGCCTTCCCCACGGCGCGCTACGGCATGGTCCGTTGCGGGATCGGGCTCTACGGCTACCTGCCGGGCCCGGCGGTGCGGACTGCCTTCGACGCCGCGTCCGGCGGGGAGGCGCTGCGGCCGGCCCTGTCCCTGCGGGCCCGGGTCGTCTCGGTGCGCACCCTCGAGGCCGGGGAGCGCCCCTCCTACGGCCGCCTGCGGCCGCTGTCCCACCGCGGCGTCGTGGCCACCGTGCCCATCGGCTACGCCGACGGGGTGCCCCGCGCCCTCTTCTCCCACGGTGCCAGCGTGCTCATCGGCGGCCACCGCCGCCCGCTGGCCGGGATGGTGACCATGGACCAGATCGTGGTCGACTGCGGCGAGGACGGCTCCGTCGCCCCGGGCGACGAGGTGGTCCTGCTCGGCCGCCAGGGGGACGAGGAGATCACGGCGGACGAGTGGGCCGCCCTGCTCGGCACCATCAGCTACGAGGTCCTCTGCGGCATCGGGCCCAGGGTCCCCCGGATCATGGTCAACCCACCCGGGCCCGACGCGGGCAACGGCACCCCCCCGACGCACTGAAGGTGGGGGGAAGGTGACGCCCGGTGCTGCTGCGTCGTCGTGGGAGGTCCTGCGCGCCACGGCGCTCTCGTGCACCAAGTGCCCGCTGGCCGAGGGGCGGACCAACGTCGTCTTCGGGGTGGGGGACCCCCATGCCGACCTCCTCTTCGTCGGCGAGGGCCCCGGCCACCAAGAGGACCTGGCCGGCGAGCCGTTCGTCGGGCGCTCGGGCAAGCTCTTGGACCGCCTGATGCTCGAGGAGATCGGCCTCACCCGGGCCCAGTGCTACATCGCCAACGTGGTGAAGTGCCGGCCGCCGCAGAACCGCGACCCGGCGCCGGCCGAGATCGAGGCCTGCCGCCCCTACCTCGAAGAGCAGATCACCCATATCAACCCCACCGTGGTCGTCGCCTTGGGCAACTTCGCCACCCGGCTCCTGCTCGACCGCGCCGAGGGCATCCGCCAGCTGCGCGGCGCGGTGTACCCCTACCGCTCCGGACACCTCGTCCCGACCTACCACCCGGCCTACGTCTTGCGCGCCGGAGGCGAGGCGCTGGCCGAAATGCGGGCCGATCTGATCCGGGCCAAGCGGCTCATGGGTCGCGGCACATGAGCGCCCGCCCGATGGTCGTGATGGAGTCGTGGTCCTGATGGAGTGGCCGCTGGTGGTGCACACCTCCTCGGTGACACAGACCAAGGAGGTGGCGGCGCGCCTAGCTCCGCTCTGCGCGCCGGGCGACGTGGTCCTGCTCGTCGGCGAGCTCGGCGCCGGCAAGACGGCGTTCGCCCAGGGGTTCGCGGCCGCCCTCGGCGTGGAGGGCCCCGTCACCAGCCCCACCTTCGCGCTGGTCCGCCAGTACAACTGCCACGGGGTAGTGGGGATCGAGACGCTGCTCCACGCCGACGTCTACCGCACGGGGAGCCTGGCCGAGGTGGCCGAACTGGCCCTGGCCGAGCTGGTGGAGGAGCGGGCCGTCGCCCTCGTCGAATGGGGGGACCTGGCCGCACCGGCCCTGGGCGACGATGCGCTCGTCGTGACACTGTCGCCGCCCGAGGGCGACGCCGGCGACTCCGCCGACCAGCGCGCCATCAGCATCGAGGGGCGGGGACGTTGGGCGGCGCGGGCCGGCGAGGTGGCGGGCGTGCTGTCACTCGGCGCGGCGTCGTTGGGCGCGGCGCGGCCGGCGTCGTGAACATCGTCGCCATAGAGACCGCCACCGAGACCGTCGGGGTGGCGGTGCGCACCGCGGACGGCGCCGAGGTCTCGTTCACTCTGCACGGGCGGCGCCGGCACGCCGAGACCCTGGCGCCGGCCCTTGAGCACCTGCTCGCCCAGGTGGGGTTGGCGCCCGCCGGGCTCCAGGTGGTGGCCGTCGACATCGGGCCGGGACTCTTCACCGGGCTGCGCGTCGGGGTGGCCGCCGCCAAGGGGCTGGCGCAGGCCCTCGGGATCGGAGTCGTGGGGGTGTCGAGCCTGGACATTTTGGGCCGGGCCGCCGCCGAGCGGGGTCACCGCGGCCGGGTGCTCGCCGCCGTCGACGCCCGGCGCGGCGAGGTCTTCGCCACGGTGGCGCAATGGGGTGGGTCCACGGAGGCCGCGGCCGGACCGGCGGCCCGTCCGGTTCTCGGCCCGGGCCTCTTCTCGCCGGGCGAGCTCGCCCGGGCGTTGACCGAGCTCGGAGGGGCACCGATCCTGGGGGTCGGCGACGGCGTGCAGCGCTATGCCGGTGTGCTGGGGGCGGTGGCGGGTATCTCCTGTGTCATGGACGCGCTCGGCGCCCCGCCCCCATTGACCCTGCTCGCTACGGCCATGGATCTGCTCGAGGCCGGCACTGCCCCCGCGGCACCGCAGTCCGTCGTCCCCCTCTACATGCGCGCCGCCGACGCCACGAGCAACTTCGCTCGCGCCGGCACCACCTGAGGCCGGCGGCGTCGTGGAGCTCCGCCTGGAGAAGCTGAAGCGGCGGGACCTGCGCCATCTCCTCCCGATCGAGGCGGCCGTCTTCCCCGAGCCGTGGAGCGTGGGGGTCTTCCACTCCGAGCTCGCTCTGCGTCACGGCCGCCTCTACCGCGCTGCCTGGCACGGGGACCAGATGGCCGGCTACATCGGCTTCATGATCGTGCCCGACGAGGCCCACATCACGACCATCGCCACGGCGCCGGCCTATCAGCGCGGCGGGGTGGCGCGCACCCTGCTGATCGATGGCATCCGCACCCTGTTGCCGATGGGGGTGAAACACCTCTCGCTCGAGGTGGCGGCCAGCAACGAACCGGCGCAGACGCTCTACCGGCGCTTCGGGTTCGCCCCCGTCGGCGTGCGCAAGAACTACTACACGGTGACCGGCGAGGACGCGCTGGTCATGTGGGTCTACGACATCGACACCCCCGAGTACGCGCAACGGCTGATTGAGCTGACCCCCTCGCAGTCCTGAAGCGGTCGCGGGGAGGCGTCGCGGCATTGTGGCCGTGGCGAACTGCGGAATCGTCGTACCGCTGCCGTTCTCGCGTCACGTGCTGTGTGAGAGCTGTGCGCGTGGGCTGCCCATTCTGCGGATGCGATGGTTGCGTGATGAGGCCGTTGTGGAATGAGGCAGTGGGTGGATGCAGCGGGCGGGAGCCTGCGCCGGACGTGGGAATCGTGCAAAAACCGAAGAAAAAAAGCAAAAGTGTGAAAACGGGTATTGCGCGGGTGCAGCGCCCGGCGTGACCAGGCGGTGTGCGCGGGCGCGTCGCATTGCGCGCGTGCACCGCGTCGCGCACGCGCGAAAACGCGAGTGGAGTTCCGCGCGTGGACCTGTAATGTGTCGGCGGGTGGTTTCATCAGACGGGTCGGCGTCTGTCCGCGTTTTGTCCGCGTTGTGAGCAGAGAAGGGTGCGACTTCGTGTCGAGCGTTTCGCCGTCCGCGCAGCAAGGTGACGCCAGTTCGTGGTCGAGTGTCGACTTGGCCGAGGTGCTGGCGGCGCTGTGCCTCCATTGTTCGGACCTTGCCCGTGTCGCGGCCTGTTCGATCGTCTTGAGAGAGATGTCGCAGGGCTTCTTCTCCGCCGCCGGCTCGGCGGAGTGGGCCTGCGGGCTCGACGACTTCCAGCTGAGCGAGGAGGCCGGCCCGACCTGGGAATGTTGCACGAGCGGCAACACCAGTCGCGACGTCGGGCTCGACCGGCACGGGATCACCGGTGCCGTTCTGGCCGACCAGGCGTCGCGGTACGGCATCGTCGGATGTCGGGCCGTGCCGCTGTCGAGTCAGGGCGAGATCGTGGGCGCGCTGAGCCTGTACTGGGGCGAGTCGACGAGGGAGAACACCCTTCTCACCACCGCCATCGCGGTGGGCGCGCTCGCGACCAGGGCGATTGAATTCCAGCGCGCCCAGGACAGGAAGCTCAGCCCGCTGGACCCTGATCCCCAACGCATAGCCATATTCGATGGGGGCGATCCCGCCTTCGTCAGCCGCGATACCCGGGCTGTGGCACGCGACGCCCGGGCCCGGGCCCGCGACGCCCGCGCCGAGGCGCGTGACGCCCGGGCGGCGGCGCGCGAAGCCCGGGCTGCGGCGCGCGACAACGAAGCTCGCGCCCGCGGCGGGCAGCTCAGCGCGAGCGGGGCGGCGGCGCTGGTGCAGGCACGGCGCGACCGCTTTGGCGCGGCGCGGGAACGCTTCCACGCCAAGTCCGACCGCGCCGCGGCGCGGCTGGACCGGCTCGTCTCGGCTGCTGAGCGGGTGGAGTCGTCCGTCGACGGGCTCACTGGCGCCTACCGCCGAGACGCCGGGATGCTGGAGCTCGAACACGAGGTCACCCGCGCCCGCCGCACGGGCGACCCGTTCGTCCTCGCCTTCGTCGACGTCAACAATCTCAAGGCGAGGAATGACACGTTGGGCCACCAAGCGGGCGACCAGCTGCTGCGCAGGGTCGCCGACACCATGCGCGCCAACGTGCGCTCCTATGACCTCGTCGTGCGCTACGGCGGCGACGAGTTCGTGTGCGGCTTCCCCACGTTGGACATGGACGATGCTGCGGAGCGCTTCGCCCGCATCAATCGCGACCTCGCCGCGCACGACGAAGCATCCATCGCCTTCGGGTTGGCCGCACTCGAGGGTGACGAATCACTGACGGAGCTGATCACGCGTGCGGACGACGCCATGTACGCGACCAGATATCGACGCGTGCATGAGGGCGACCCGGTCACCGTGCGCGAAGAGGTGTCCTCGACGGCCGAGTAGCCGGGTCCGGACGTTACCCCTCGACCACCACGCCGCTCCACGGAGCCAGGTTCGCCGTGCCGTCGACGGCCGTGCCCTCGAGAGCCCGGTCGGTGGCCACGGAGATCCGGCCCGCGAGCCCACTGATTTCCCGCGCTGTCTCCGACATGTTGAGGGCGACCACTGTTGCACTGCCCCGTGCAAAGACCCAGGTGCCCTCGGGTGAGGGCAGTGACCGGTAGGCGCCCACCGCGAGGTCGTCGTTCTGGCTCCGCCGCCCGATGGCCCGCCGGGTGAAGGCCAGCACCGAATCGGGGTCCGCCGCCTGGTCCGCCACGTTGCACTGCGCCGGGTCGGCCATGGGCAGCCAGGTCGGCACGCCGGGCGTCGTGAACCCGCCGCCGGGCGCGTTCGACCAGGGCATCGGCGTCCGCTCGGCGTCGCGACCCTTGTAGTAGGGCCAGAAGCGGAGGCCCACCGAGTCGCGCACGTCGGATTGCTCGATCGGCCCGTCGGTGAGGCCGATTTCGTCCCCCTCATAGAGGAAGGGCGTGCCGCGCAGGCAGAGCAGGATCATGAGCGCGCACCGCACCTTGGCCGGATCGCCGCCGGCCCACCGGGTGGCCAACCGTGAGACGTCGTGGTTCGACCCGGTCCAGATGGGCCAGGCGCCCGCCGGGAGGGTGGCCTCGACCTCTTCGACGATCGCCCGCATGGCGCCGGCCTCGAGCGCCGCATTGATGAAGACGAAGTTGAACCCGCCGTGCAGCTCGTTGTGCCCGTTGCCATAGAACTGCATGAGAGTGGATAGCTGCTCCACGTTGGTCTCGCCGATGAGCAGGCGAGTGGTGTCATAGCCGTCCGCGATATGGCGCCAGCGCTGCAAGATGTCGTGGGCCTCGGGGCGATCCGTGTTGTAGACCGCTTTCACCCCCATGAACTGCTGGTCCAGCGGGTCGTCCTCGGTGGCCGGGGGGTTGTCCCGCAGCTCGGCGTCCTTGATCATCATGTTGCACACGTCGATGCGGAAGCCGGCCACGCCGCGGTCCCACCAGAAGCGCATGATGTGGTCGAAGGCGGCGCGCACCTCGTCGCTCCACCAGTTGAGGTCGGGCTGCTCCTTTTCGAAGTTGTGCAAGAAGTACTGGCCACTGGCCTTGTCGAACTCCCAGGCCGGGCCGCCGAAGATGCTGACCCAGTTGTTGGGGGGCGCGCCGCCGGCACCCGGATCCGCCCACACGTACCAATCCCGATGCGCCGCGTCGCGCCCGCTGCGGGCGTCCACGAACCATGGGTGCTGATCGCTCGTGTGATTGGGGACGAGGTCGAGCAGGATCCGGATGCCCCGTTTCTCGCCCTCGCGGATCAGCGTGGCGAGGTCGTCCAGGGTGCCGAAATCGGGATCGATGTCGCAATAGTCGGCGACGTCGTAGCCCCAGTCGCGATTCGGCGAGACCGTGACCGGTGAGAGCCAGATGCCGGCGATGCCCAGCGCGGCCAGGTGGTCCAGGCGGCTGATGATGCCCGGCAAATCCCCGATGCCGTCGCCGTTCGAGTCGGCGAACGAGCGGGGGTAGATCTGGTAGAAGACGCCGCCGTGCCACCAACGGTCCGGGTCGGCGCCAGGGCCTGCCTCCGCCGGCGTCGCAGGTGGCGCTGGGTTCGCGGGGCCCATCAGACCGTGCCCTGCGCCGTCATGCCGCCGTCGACCACGATGCTGGTGCCGCTGATGTAGGCCGCCTGGTCGGAGAGGAGGAACCGGACCACCGCGGCGATGTCCTCGGGCTGGGCCAGGCGCCCCAGGGGCGTATGCGCTGTCAGATTCTCCCGCGCCCCGGGCAGTTCCAAGAGGGGGGCGAGCAGGGGTGTGTCCACGGCGCCGGGACAGACCGAGTTGACCCGGATGCCGTCGGGCCCCAGCAGTGCGCAAGCCGAACGGGTCAGGCCGAGCAGCCCCGCCTTGGACGCGCAGTAGGCCGGCAGGAACGGGTTGCCTATCCAACCCTCGATGGAGGAGATGTACACGATGGCCGAGCCGGGATTGGCTTCGAGCAGGGAGGGGTGCAATTCCCTGGTGAGGGTGGCCCCGGCCCGCAGGTTCACGTCGAGCACCTCGTCCCAGGTGAGGTCGTCGATCAGGGTGACCGGCACGGCTCCGGCGATCCCGGCCGCGTGGACGAGCCCACCGATGGTGCCGAGCTCTGTGCGCGATCGCTTCACTGCCGCCCGCAAGGTCGAGGTTTTGGTGACATCGACCTTGAGCCCGACGGCCCGCACGCCGTAGGCGTCGATGCAGCGCCGGGCCACCCGCCGTGCGGCGGCCCCGTCGCGATCCCAGATCGCCACCGCCCGGCCGACCTCGGCCAGGGCCAACGCGGTCGCCGCGCCGATGCCCGATCCGCCTCCGGTGACCACGACGCCCGAGTCAGGGGAGGAGGGTCCGCCGCCATGGGTGCGCCGGCGCGTGGAGCGCGGCGCCCGGCGGGGCCCCGAGGCGGAGGCGGGGGTGCCGGTGCCCGCCCGGGGGGAGGTGCGGGGGCCCCTGGTCGAGCTCGGGGCGGTCGCCCCCCTTCTGTTCACAGTCGCCATCGTCGGTCCCTTCAGGCTTTGTGGCCCGGTCCGGGGCCGGGGAATGCCCCTGGAGCGTACCGACCGGCGCGGCCGTCCGCCGAGGGCCCGGTCGCCCTTTTGCAATGACTGTTCGAAGACGAGTCGGCGACGGGTCGACCACGAGTCGACGACGGGTCGACCGCGGCTCCTCGACGGCTCCTCGGAACCCCGGTCGCGAGCCCCGATCATTCTGTGACGGGCCATCCAGCGACACGCCGTCGGGCCGGCCCCGTGGGCGTCCCGACAAGGGACCGCACGGCCGCTCTTGCCACCCGGCTCAGGGGCCGCTATCTTTGGCACTCTCAACCCGAGAGTGCTAATGAATGCCAAGGAGGCCCGTTCAGATGAAGCTGCACCCGCTCGAAGACCGGATCGTCGTCCGGCCCGGCGAGTCTGAAGAGACCACCGCGTCCGGCCTGGTCATACCCGACACCGCCAAAGAGAAGCCCCAGCAGGGCGAAGTGCTCGCCGTCGGCCCGGGACGCCGTGGTGAAGACTCCGGAGAGCTCATCCCGGTCGATGTCAAAGTCGGCGACACCGTGGTGTACTCCAAGTACGGAGGCACGGAGATCACCGTCGAGGGCGAGGACCTCCTCATCCTCTCCAGCCGGGACGTCCTGGCCAAGCTGAAGTAGCCAAACGACCACACCGCCAGGCCGACCGTTCGATCGGCCGGCCTGTGTGGGTCACCCACCCCTGAAGCACAAGGACTCGAGAGGAGTTCGTCACTGCCATGCCCAAGATCCTGAAGTTCGACGAAGCCGCCCGCCGTGGGCTGGAGGCTGGCGTCAACAAGCTGGCCGACACGGTCAAGGTCACCCTGGGACCGAAAGGTCGCAACGTCGTGATCGAGAAGAAGTTCGGCGCGCCCACCATCACCAATGACGGCGTCTCCATCGCCCGGGAGGTCGAGCTCGACGACCCATTCGAGAACATGGGCGCGCAGCTGGTGAAGGAGGTCGCCACCAAGACCAACGACGTGGCCGGAGACGGCACCACGACGGCGACGGTCCTGGCCCAGGCCCTCATCACCGAAGGGCTGCGCAACGTGGCCGCCGGTGCCAGCCCGACCGGGCTGAAGAAGGGAATAGAGAAGGCGGTCAATGCGGCCGTCGCCAGCCTGGCCAAGCAGTCCAAGGAGATCGAGGGGAAGACCGAGATCGCCCAGGTGGCCTCCATCTCCGCAGCCGACCCGGCCATCGGTGACGTGCTGGCCGACGCCATCGACAAGGTGGGCAAGG
>PKYA01000222.1:16688-17171 GCA_003133545.1 Acidimicrobiaceae bacterium
CCGTGCACGACCTCGTGCCGGTCCTCGAGAAGGTCATGCAGGCGGGCAAGCCCCTGCTGATTGTGGCCGAGGACGTCGACGGCGAAGCGCTGGCCACCTTGGTGGTCAACAAGATCCGTGGCACCTTCACCTCGGTAGCCGTCAAGGCCCCGGGCTTCGGGGAGCGCCGCAAGGAGATGCTCCAGGACATGGCGGTGCTCACCGGCGCCCAGGTCATCAGCGAGGAGATCGGGCTCAAGCTCGAGAACGCCACGCTCGATCTGATGGGTCACGCGCGCCGCGTCATCGTGACCAAGGACGACACCACCATTGTCGAAGGCGGCGGCAAGACCGACGACGTCAAGGGCCGGGTGGCGCAGATCAAGCGCGCCATTGAGGACACCGACTCCGATTGGGACCGCGAGAAGCTGCAGGAGCGCCTGGCCAAGTTGGCCGGCGGGGTAGCCGTGGTCAAGGTCGGCGCCGCCACCGAGGTGGAGCTCA
>PKYA01000228.1 GCA_003133545.1 Acidimicrobiaceae bacterium
AGGCACCAGGCGCTGAACTTGATCCGACCCAGCACGCTCCCGAGGAACAGCAGCGGCGTAATGGCGGCGAACACGAACTGGAAGTACGCCAGCGACGATGTCGGGAAGTGGAAGGGGATCAGGGTATTTGCGGCCGACACCGCCTGGCCCTGTTCACCCACGCTATTGGTGATGCCTCCCGGCTTACCTACGAAGTTCTCGAAGAAGTGTTTCCATGTGCCCACCCCCGATAATTGGGTTTGGACTCCATTCCTTACCCCCCCTCCGATCGAGGTGGCACCGAAGCCCATTTTGTAGGACCACAGCACCCAGGCGATGAGCACCAGCGAGAACCCGGCGAACATCATTGCCAACACATTGACGGCCCACTTCTTGGGCACGATCGACGCGTAGAGCACCGCCAGGCCGGGAAGGCTCATCAGTCCGACGAACGTGGCAGCGGTTATCTGCCATGTGTTGTCGGCCGGATTGAGCCAACTGGGATACGGGGTATAAGAAGTCGCCCCTATCAGGTGGATCACTCGAGTCTCTCCTATCTGTGTGTCCCGGTGCCCCGCCCTGTGACCAGAGCGTCACAGAACACCGGGTACGGCAAGGCCACAGCAGGCGGTTCTCCGCCACGGAAAGGATGAAGGGCAGGAGTTTCCACACGGTCACGCCCGTGTTTCCAGTGCGTTAAAACGCTGTGGTGGGCCACGTGGACCTATGCATTACGATCCCGCCCCGACCTCCCGATCGACGGAGGGACGGGCATAGTGCGGCGCACAAGAGTGGATAGGTGATGAGGGCCGATGACCACTCCGGGATCGACGGAAGGCAAGCAGATGTCCCTCGGAGGGAATGAAGGAACAAAAGGCGCCCCTGGCCCCTCCAGCGTGACCCTGACCCGCCTACGCGGCGCCGGTGTGGAGATCGACGCCCGCCGGGTACGCCGCGTCGCGCTCGCCTTGTGCCTCATCGCCCTGGCCACCGTCGCCGTGATCCTCTTCGTGGCGGGAGCCCAGAAGAACGACCAGATCAACCGGCTGCGCCATGACGGCATCCGCGTCGACATCACGGTCTCGGGGTGCCGCGGCCTGCTGGGAGGCAGCGGGAGCAATGCGGCCGGCTACACCTGTTCGGGATCGTTCACGCTGGCCGGTCACCGCTACAGTGAGTCCCTCCCGGGCACCTCGTTTCACACTCCGGGATCGCACCTGCTGGGCGTTGCGGTCCCCGGGGACCTGGCCTTGGTGTCACCGCTCGCCATCGAGGCCACGCAGCACGCATCCGGCGGAGTTTTCATCCTCCCGTCGGTTTTGCTGGCTCTGTTCGTGCTCTCAATAGGAGCCCTCGCCTGGCGGTGGCGCCGCAAGGCTGCGAGATCTCCGAATTCAGGCGCCCTGCACTGAGCGCCAGCACGCCTCCCGGCTACGCCTGGGACTTGGGGGGTCGGGTGCGCTTGGCCGTGGCAGGCGTGTAACGCTTATTGGGCCGCGGCAGCACCCCGCCCGCGGACACCACGCGTCCTCGCGCCGGAGCAGCCGTCGACGAGCCCTTCGCGGTGCCACCCCCCGCCAATTTCAGCTTCTGCTGCAGTCGCCAGGCCCGGACCAAGAGCCAGGAGCCGGCCAGGAGGAACGGGACCCCAAAGCCCCAGAAGTGCAGGTTGAAGATGCCCAGCCCGAAGAGGGCCAAGACGACGCCCAGGTAGAAGCGCTTCCGGAGCCACGCCGTGGCCAGCATGATCACCGCCATTCCCAGAAGGACGAAGGTCAGGCTCTGATAGACCGACGTGCTCTGATGCAGCGATTTGGCGTGGTTGATCAGGTTGGCGGTGATGAGCAAGCCGATGATGGCACCGATGGGAGCGGCGATCAGCCCGATGGCGCGTTCCTTGTCGTCCGCGCGGGCGATGTTGGCCTCGAGCTCTTCGACCGACTGCGTGGGCTCCGCCGCCTTGCCCTTGGACGAGTCGAGTTCGTCCGGCTTCACGATCGCCGTCTGGAAGCGCATCCAGAGGCTCGGCTTGGGTGGGTGATCGCCCTCGCAGTCGTCGAAATCCTTGTTCCGGGGCATGAGGGGAAGGCTAGCTCGCGGCATATTGCCCGAAAGTATGAGATGTGGATGTCTCGTCCGGGCTACGGGCATGTTTCCAGCATGTGAACACCTCTCCCGATAGCGTGTACGCCATGACCACCGGTGGCTACGACCTCGATCTCTCCAAAATTTGGTTGTTCTCGACCTCGTCGGCCAAGGACCTGCGCATGATCCGCAAAGCCCTCGAGGAGGTGTCGGTGCCACCGGGCCGCGTGCTCACCGAGCAGGGCACCATCGGGCGGGAGTTCTTTCTGATCGTCTCCGGTCAAGCCTCGGTCAAGCGGAACAACCGCAAGGTGGCGACGCTCGGCCCCGGCCAGTACTTCGGCGAGCTCGCGCTGCTCGATCGCCGGCCCCGTTCGGCGAGCGTGATCTCGGATACCGACATGCACCTCCTCGTGCTCGGACAGCGGCAATTCAACGGCGTGCTCGACGCCGTGCCGGCGCTGTCCCGCAAGATGTTGGCCGCCATGGCCACCCGCCTCCGTGAGGCCGACGACAAGGCCTACAACTGATTTTCTGAGGGTCCGCGCTCGGTCACGGGCGCGCTGCGAAACTTCCTGTGTCCGTTGTTCCTCGCCTGGACAAGGAGTATCGACATGATCAACGCCAGAAAGCTGGCCGCTGAATTCCTCGGAACCGCTGTGCTGGTTTTCATCGCCGTCGGGGTGGCCACCGAGAACTTCGGGTTCAAGATCTTCGGATCAAGTCTTGCCGCTGGCGTGGTGACCACCGCCTTGGCGTTCGGCCTGGTCCTGATAGCACTGGCCTACGCCATCGGACCGGTGTCGGGCTGCCACGTGAACCCGGCCGTGACGATGGGATTCTTCGCCGCCGGCCGGATGAAGGCCGCCGAGGCCATCGGCTACGTGGTCGCCCAGGTGGCCGGGGCCATCACCGGCGCCCTCGTGCTCTGGCAGATCTTCTCCGACATCCCCGGCTACAGCCGCAAGGTCGAGGGCCTGGGCGCCGACGGCTACGGCTCGTTGTCCCTCACCCACCTCAATCAGACGGGCGCCTTCGTGACCGAGGTCGTGCTCACCTTCATCTTCGTGACGGTGATCCTCTTCGCTACCCACAAGGCAGCCATACAGGGCGCCGCCGGGCTGGCCATCGGCATGTCCCTGGTCGTGGTGCACCTGATCGGCATCCCCTTGACCGGGACCTCGGTCAACCCGGCCCGGAGTCTCGGGCCCGCCCTGATCGTCGGCGGCGAATCGTTGGGCCAGGTCTGGCTGTTCATCGTGGCTCCCCTGGTCGGTGCCGTCATCGCCGCAGCCGTCCACCTGTTGATCGTCGGCCGCGAGGTCGCCGACAAGGAGACCGTTACTGTCTGATGCATGGATCTGACTGACGCACTCTCATTCGTCACGGCAAGGAAGCAGGGCGTTGTCGCCACCATCAGGGCCAACGGCCGCCCCCAGCTCTCCAACATCATGTACGTCCCCGGGGATGGCGGCGTCCTGCGCGTCTCCATCACCGACACACGTGCCAAGACGGTCAACATACGGCGCGACCCGCGGGTCTCCCTCTACGTCGTGGGCGACACCTTCTGGCAGTACATCGTGGTCGAAGGGACCGGCGAGCTCTCTCCCGTGGCGGCCGATCCGCACGACGACACCGTGGAGCAGCTCATCACCTACTACAGGGCCGGCAACGGCGAGCACGAGAACTGGGACGACTACCGGGCCGCCATGGTGGCCGATCGCCGCTTGATCCTGTCGATCCACCCCGAGCGGGCCTACGGCATGGTCGCTACCTGAGCGACTCCTCGACCAGTTGCGAGAGGTCGAGCACGCGGACGTCGTCTTCCTTGGCGTTGGCCCGCACCGCATCGTCGAGCATGATCATGCAGTAGGGGCACGCGGTCGAGACCACGTCGGCGCCGGTGCCCAGCGCCTCGTCCATGCGCTCCATGTTGATCCGCTTGCCGATGTTCTCCTCGAGCCACATGCGGGCACCTCCGGCACCGCAACAGAATCCCCTCTCCTTGCAGCGGCGCATCTCGATCTGCTCGACGCCGGGGATGGCGCTCAGGACCGAGCGCGGCTCTTCGATGATCCGGTTGTGCCGACCCAGGTAGCACGGGTCGTGGTAGGTGACCTTGCCCTTGTATCCCGTTCCCGGCGTCAGCTTGCCCGTGCGCACCAGG
Source organism: Acidimicrobiaceae bacterium (assembly GCA_003133545.1). Classification (GTDB taxonomy): domain Bacteria; phylum Actinomycetota; class Acidimicrobiia; order Acidimicrobiales; family RAAP-2; genus Bog-473. The sequence goes on from PKYA01000228.1 coordinate 4,232, forward strand.
TGCTCGAGAAGCTCCGCGTGGTGGATGACCTCATAATTGCCGCCGAGTGAGGGGTACTCGTTCTTGATGGTGTTGAAGCAGTGNNGGGCAGCTGGCGATGATCTTCTTGGCGCCCACCCCGTCCAACGTCGCAATGTTCAACCGAGTCTGCTCCTGGTAGAGGTACTCGTTGCCCAGCCGGCGCGCCGGGTCGCCCGTGCAGGACTCCTTCGGCCCCAGGATCCCGAAGGTGACCCCGGCCCGGTGCAGCATGCGGGCCGTGGCCTGGACGCCCTTACGGGCCCGCTCGTCGAGGGCGCCGGCACAGCCGACCCAGTAGAGGTACTCGATGTCGTCGGGGATGGTCCCGGTGATGACCGGCACCTCGAAGTCGAGGCTCTGGGTCCACTCGGTCCGCTTGGCCTGGCCCAGGCCCCAGGGGTCACCCTGGTTCTCCACGTTGCGCAGCATGAGGCCGGCCTCGGAGGGGAACTCGGACTCCATGAGCACCTGGTAGCGGCGCATGTCGATGATGGCATCGATGTGCTCTATGTCGACCGGGCACTCCTCGACGCAGGCGCCACAGGTGGTGCAGGCCCAGAGGACGTCGGGATCGATGACGTTGGGCACCAATGCTCCGGCCTCTCCCTCGCCGCCGAGCAGGGGGGTGGCCGAGGCGAACATGTTGTCGCGCAGGGCCATGATCAGCAGCTTGGGGGAGAGGGGCTTCTCGGTGTTCCAGGCCGGGCAGGCCGACTGGCAGCGCCCGCACTCGGTGCACGTGGCGAAGTCCAGCATCTGCTTCCAGGTGAAGTGGCCGACCTCGCCGACCCCGAAGACGGTGTCCTCCGAGATGTTCTCCATGTCCATGTCGGGCGTCTTGTCCAGCGCGCCCAGGGCGCGCGGCCGGCGGGAGAACGCGATGTTGATCGGCGCTACGAAGATGTGCAGGTGCTTGGAGTAGGAAATGAACACGATGAAGCCCGAGATGAGGGCGACGTTCAAGATGAGGAAGACCGTGGCCAGGTCGCTGTTGATCCCGGGGCCGGCCGGGTGGAGGAGCTTGGCGATGGCGTGCGAGGCGAAGGCCCCCCAGCCGTAGGGAAACTGGTGCGGGTCGACGGTGTTCACCTGGGCGGCCCGGTAGAGGAGGAGCGTGATGATGACCCCGGCGATCATCACCAGGACCAGCCAGGCCGCCCCGGTGTGCGACCCGTAGAAGCGGGACTCGCGCTCCTTCTTGGCCGGGGCGTTCTTGAATCGGATGATGGTGAACACCACCAGGGCAACGAGGACCATGACGGCGAAGAAGTCCTCCACGAAGCCGACCCAGTCCCACTGCCCTATGCCGGGGAAGTGGAAGGTCTTCTCGAAGAGGTCGCCGTAGGCCTCCACGATTGTCAGCAAAAGAATGGTGAAGCCCCACATGGTGAAGAAGTGGGCCAGCCCCGGCACGGTCCACTGCAAGAGCTTGCGCTGCCCCGCAACCTCTGTGACCTCGGCTTCCGCCTTGGGCAGAATGCTCCCTCGGGTGCGATCGGGAGCGGGCTTCCCCGACCGGATGAGCCGGGAGAGCCAGTGGAAGCGCCGGGCGGCTATCCCAAACCCGACCACGGTGACGCCCAGCCCCAAAATGATCCTGACCAGCACGGATGCTCCTCGCCTACTTCAATCGTCGAAACTCGTGAACAAGGACTCGGTGACGGTAATGCGAGCGCCACCAGGGATTCACATGCGTCCGAGAGGATAGTGTGCACGACGTTCGCGGGCGTAGTTCAGAGGCAGAACATCAGCTTCCCAAGCTGAGAACGCGAGTTCGATTCTCGTCGCCCGCTCTGAAACTCCTGGGCGCAGCTGGCAAACGCGCCGTGATCGGTACCGCGAACTTGCAATCGCGCATCCAAAGCGCCATCCGCTGCACCGTGGTTCTGGCGCGGGCTGTTCGGTGCTCCGCGAGGCGGTGCTAGCGGGTCACGCGCTTCCGTCAGCCAACGACGATCGTCGCCGTCCACGAAGCGGCGACGCACACAGCGAGGAGGAGTGCTACCGCGACCCCGTCGACATCGAGCTTCCGTGACCGACGAATTGGGTGCTCCAGTAGGTGATACGAGCAGACAGCGCACACAACGGTGCCGCCGATGGCGAGCAGGCGCCAATCCACGCTGCTCAACCAAGCGGGGGCTTCCTTGGCCAGCTCAAGCAACGGAAAATGAAAAAGGTAGAGCGAATACGAGATGTCACCCACATAGCCGAGGGAACGGGTCGAAAGCAGCGACGACACGACGGTGCGGCCACCGCCGACTCCCGCCCAGATGAGCGACGCTGTCGCGGCACACGGAAGCCAGGCGCGCCAGCCCGGGTAGACACTGGCCGAGTTCAACGTGGTAAAGGCCACGACCAGAAGCGCTACGCCCAACCCCGCGGCCAGGCGCTCGAGCCAAACGAACCGAATAGGCCGGCTGCTTGCCACTGTGGCGAGCAGGCAACCCAAACCGAGTTCCCAGAATCTGGTGAACGGCGAGTAGTAGGCGGTCACAGGATTTCCGGCTGACAGGTGGATCGACCACCAGGCGGAAACCGCAACACCCACGGTGAGCGTGACCGCCAGGGCCCGGTGCAAATAGCGCGGATCGACAAGCCGGGCAATCGAAAAGACGACGACCGGCCAGACAATGTAGAACTGCTCCTCTACTGCCAGTGACCAGAAGTGTGTCACCAGCGAGGGGTGCATGCCAGGTACGAAGTAGTTGCTCCCGGTGTAGATGAGGCGGAAGTTGGCGGCAAACAGTGACGCCCAACGAACGTCCCCGGGCAACAGCGGGTTCATGCGAGCGCCGAGCAACAGTTCGGCCCCCACCATGGTGACGACGAGGGTCGCAGTGGCAGCCGGCACGATACGGCGAATGCGTCGGGAGTAGAAGTCCGCCAGCCCCCGACGGGCACCTTTGGGAGCCTCTCGCAACAACAGCTGGGTGATGACGTACCCGCTAATGACGAAGAAGACGTCGACGCCGACGAAACCACCGCTGAAGCCCGGAGCCCCGGCATGGTCGGCGATGACCAACACCACTGCCAGGGCTCGGAGTCCTTGAATGTCCCGTCGACGCTCGGTCGGGGATGGTGGGGCCGGCTGTTCCGCCTCAGAGTCGCCCTGGGCCGGCGTTCTTGGGAGCTCGGGCACGGTGGAAAGATGTCCTGTTTCCATATTGGAACCTCCAAGCGAAGTGGCCATGTGAGGGATCCCCGAGGTCGGCGGTCACCAGTCGGTGATCACCGCGGGGTTCGTGGGGGTGAGCTGCACGTGGAAGTTCGCGGCGATCTCGTCGATCACATAGGTCGCGATCACATCCTCCCCGGTGAACGAGTAGTGGATGCCGTCGGGTTCTCGAAGGTTCTCAGGGATGCCATTGACGTCCGCTACCGCTTGATAGGCACCTTCGGGATTCGAGAAGAGCTGCCAGGTGGACACGAAGGCAGCATTGGGATCGGCGCGCACCCCTTGCTGGTACAGCGAGTTCAAGATCTCCATGCCCTGGCTGTAGTCGGGATCTTCCATAACGGGCATCCCGACCCACATCACCAGTGCGCCGCTCGCCGTGGCCTCGGTAATCAGTTGCCGTACCCGGGTCAGATAAGCGGCCGTCCAGGCGGGCGAGGGGAACTGGATCGCCGAGCCGTCGACCTCCATACCCTGCTCATCGTTGCCCCCGAGGCAGATGAGCACGAGCTGCGGATGGTAGAGACCCAGGTCGGTCTCCAGCTCAGTCGGCCAGTCGTAGTACCCGGCGTTCGCAAGCCCAGTCGCCGACTTGTCGAGCTGCACCAGGTTGAGGCTGGAGCCCGACGGAAGCTCGCGGGCCAGGCCCCACCCGAGATCGTTTCCCAACGAGTCACCGATCTCCAGGACCGTGCAAGAACCGACCGGCACCACCGGGGCACCGGCGCTGACCGACAGCTCGCAGCCCCCGAACTCCCTGACCACATTGGCCGAGGCTGGACCAACCGCATGCGGCGCCGACGTTTGCACCGGGGCCTTGTCGTGTCCCGTTTGCGCCAGAGGAGACAAGGTGGTCGGTGCACGCACCACCCTCACGACGACCGAGGTCGTGACCAGCAAGACGAGCAGGCCCGAGAGCACCATTCGTAACTTGTGGTTCGAGGCGCGCCCCGGCCTTGAGCCATCCGAAAACTCCTCCTCGAACCGCCCAGTGGCGTTCCCGTCCATGACGCTCCCCGCGTCCCGACCAGAGGCCTTGAAAGCTCCCACCGCTCTTCTACGCTGGGGCCGGCTGCGGGGTTGACAGGGAAATGAACTGAGCGGCCGGCACAAACGGCCGTCTGGAAGCAATGGCCGGAGAGCCATGGCGCATTCATGGCGCATCTGGATCCATTCGTGGTCGTTCGCCGGGCCCGCTGACCTGCCGCTTTAGCAAAAAACGGGGTAAACGGCGGACAACAATTGAACCGACCAGCTCAACGGGCCATTAATCGGGGGCCATTCTGCGTTTCTCGGGTACGACTGCCCGAGATGCTAGGCACGGGTGAGGACGAACACCGGGGGGTGGGTCGATGACCTTTGATCTGGCGGGCAGAGCTCCAACCGAGAGGCGCGGGAATCTAGCCCGGCGTATCGGTTCCTTTGCGATGGCGCTTCTCCTCGGGCTCACAGTTGCCGCAGGCCTTTTCGGATTCACGTCAACGACGTCGGCATCAGGCAACACAGCTAGCAGCGGTCCGCAACGGATCATCATCGACACCGACCTCTCTTTGTGGTGGGATGATGCCACCGCACTCGGGATGGCAAATGTCCTCCAACAACGAGGCAAGGTCCAGATTCTCGGAGTCATGTCGGATATCCGAAACCCGGTGGCTGCCGCGGCGATCGATGCCATCGATACGTTCTATGGCCATAGCAAGATTCCAGTCGGGGCCGTGGCCGACAGCTCCGCCAATACGGCAAAACACGGCTACAGCGATGTCCTGGCGGAGCAGCTTCCCCACGCCATCCGCAACAGTTCACAAGCGCAACCGGCAGTCCCTCTCTACCGTCACCTCTTGGCGGCCCAGCCGAACCACAGTGTGACGGTCGTCGCCATCGGTGGCGACACCAACCTGGCCGGCCTGCTTCGTTCCGGTCCGGGTCAAGGCAGTTCGCTGCGGGGAAGAGCGCTCGTGGCGGCCAAGGTGAAGGACCTCGTGATCGAAGATGGCCTCTTCCCCACGGGAGGTCCCCCGTTTACTAACGAACTTATAGACCCTCCCGCCACCAAGTTCATCGTGAGCGCTCAGGGCTGGCCGACGCCGATCGCCTGGGTCGACGGGTTCACCGGAATAAGCACGAAAGTCGGCGCTAGCCTGTGTACCACGGTGCCTCCAAAGAACCCGATGCGCATCGTCTACACGAAGCTTTTCAATTGCGGCCCACCCGGAGACGGTGACTGGGACGGGCCCACGCTGTTGTACGCGGTCGAGGGTGCGTCCGGGATCTTCACGGAGTTGGGCCAGGGCGGTGCTGCGGTCATCAACAGCAAAGGTGGGCTGTCCTGGGGATCAGGCGTGGACCATCCGCAGGAGGTCTACGTCCATGTCGCGAATCAAACTGAGCTGAATGCTCGGATCAACTCGCTCATCGAAAGTTCATGACATGGACGGAGTGAACAACCCAGTCCGACGGACCTGAGGAAACGCTCGGTTTAGAAGCTCACCGGGGCCGACGAAGGACCACGAACAGTATTGGTGGCGACATAGGCGACAGCCGAGCGATCGACCTCCCAGGTCGGGAATCGACGCAGTACCTCTGCCAGCGCCACGTTGCCTTCCATCCGGGCCAGCGCAGCACCGAGGCAAAAGTGGGCGCCGTAGCCGAACGTCACGTGACGATCGATGGAGCGGTGGATGTCGTAGGTGTCGGGACTCGGGTACTTTCGCTCGTCACGCCCAGCAGAGCCGGTCAGGAGGGCGAGTTTCGCCCCTTCCGGCAGGACAGTGCCGTGCAACTCAATGTCTCGTGTGACGTATCGCCCCTGGATCGGGGAGGGCGCTTCGTAACGTAAGAGCTCCTCGACGCCCGCCGGAATGAGGGAGGGATCATTAGCCATCTCGCGACGGGCGTCGGGGTACTCGTCCAGCACCAGGGCCGCCCACCCCAACATCCGGGCCACGGTCTCATTCCCGGCGTTGCTGATGAGCGCCAGCATGCCCATGACTTCCAGATCGTCGAGCTTGCGGACCTGGGCGTCGGGGGTGGTCAGGTCGGCCTCCACCAGGGCCGTGATCATGTCGTCGCGAGGTTGGATGCGCCGCTGCTCAATCTGACTCATGTAGTAGCCGATGGTGAGTCCCAGCGCCTCCTGGGCCTCGGGCGTTACGCCTTCCTTGCCCTCCTCGCGGTGGAGGCTGATGTCGCTCCATTCCCGGAGCTGATCGTGATCTTCTTCGGGGAAGCCGAGCAGGGTTGAGATCACCATCACCGGGAGGCGCATCCCGAAGTCCCGGACGAAGTCAAAACGGCCTCCGCCGACGAACGGATCGAGGTACTCGGCGCACAGTTCCCGGATGCGATCCTCGAGGGCGGCGATGCGGCGAGGCGTGTAGGCCCGGCTGACAACTCGTCGGAAGGCGTCGTGAAGTGGCGGATCCATCATGATCATGATCGGGAACGGCGGCGGCTCGCCGATGGCGTCGAGGGTGATGCCGCGAGCCGAGCTGAACGTTTCCGTGTCCAGAGACGCCGCCAGAACGTCGTCGAATCGGCTCAGAGCCCAAAAACCGTACCGTTCGTTGTGGTACACCGGCGCGTCGTCGCGGAGTCGCCGCCACGCCTCATACGGAGATTCTCGCTGGTCGGCGTGGTAGGGGTCCCAATAGGGCCCCGTCTCGGTCAGCTCGGTCATGATCCCCCGTTTCGTTGGACTCGTCACCTCAGGTTACGTCGAGGGAGCGAGGAGACGGCCCTGCGTCGAGCTGCTTAGGACGTGGACCCGCCGTCGACCGGGATGACGGCACCGGTGATCCGGCAGGCTTCGTCNNGTGGAGAACCGCATCAGCCGGTCCATCGCCTCGCCTTCGGGGAATCCCCACGTCGACAGCATGTCCGTGTTCATGCCGCCCGGGCTCACGACGTTGACCCGGACGCCGCGGCCGATGACCTCGTTGGCCACCGATTTCGTGAACATCACGAGGCCACCCTTCGATGCCCCGTACGCCGCGGCGTACGGCAGCCCCATGGCGGCGGCATCACTAGCCACGTTGACGATGTTCCCCTTCGTCCGTTCGAGGTGAGGCAGCGCGGCCCGGCACATGAGGAAAGGGCCGCTCAGGTTCACCGCCAGCACCCGATTCCAGTCGGCGACGGAAAGCTCGACCGTGCGGGCGAACAGTCCGATCCCGGCCACGTTGCAGAGCACATCGAGGCGGCCGAGGTCCGCCACCAGCGACTCGATCGTGGCGTCGACCGAGTCCGGATCGCTGACGTCGGTGACGTAGGGTCGGGCACTCGCACCCCGGGTGGCCAGCTCGTCCGCCAGCCCCTCGACGGCGTCCTGGTCCACGTCGATGCACGCGACGGCGGCACCCTCGGTGGCGAGGCGTCGGGCCACCTCTCGCCCTAGGCCTGATCCGGCCCCGGTCACCGCCGCCACCTTGCCGGTGAACCGGCCGTCGGTCGCCTTCCCGGTCACCTTGCGCTACTTGGCGTATGCCTGGGGCTGCCCGGCGTGGATTTCGATCCACTCGGCGCCGTCGTCCCCGGCGGTCCAGGCATAGAGCCGATCCGGGCTGTAGTACCCCATGCCAGCGCTGGTGACCCGGTTCCCGTAGTGCAGCGAGCCCCTGAGCACGTAGGTGATCTGATGCGTCCCGTGCCGGTGCGGCTTCACCGCCTCCCCTGGCTTCGCCTCCTCGTGAAAGACCGACAGGTTCGGCGACTGCAAGATGACCTTGGTCATCAGATCGCGCCCGAAGATGTCGTACATCTCCTGCTTGGCATCCTCGTCGCCCATCCCGTCCATCATCTGGGCGATCGAATGGGCCGGGATTTCGTCGATCGAATAGAAGAACGGCTTGAGCTCGGCATTCTCGGGCTCAGTTGCCTGTCCGGTTTGTGCTGCCTCCATAGGATCCCTCTCCCATCACCCCGGCCCTGGAGGGCGCTTGTCAACCTCAGAACAGGGCCCCTGCAAGTTCACGGTACTCGGCCAGCGGGAGGCCGTCGCGTCCAGTGGGTGAGATCACCTGCAGGCACACGTGGTCGGCCCCGGCGTCGTGGTGCTCACGGATGCGAGCGGCGATCGTCGTCGCGTTGCCCCAGGGAATGACCGCATCGATCAGGCGGTCGCTACCGCCTGCGTCGATATCTTCATCATCGAAACCGAAGGTGCGCAGATTCTGCGTGTAGTTGGGGAGCGCGAGATAGAGGCTGGCGTACTCTCGGGCCAGCGCCCGCGCGGCCGCCGCGTCGGTCTCGAGCACGACCGCAACCTCGGGCGCCAGGAGCGGCGCCGGGCCAAGGATGGAGCGGGCCCGGGCCGTGTGCTCCACGGGCACGAAGTAGGGATGAGCTCCGGCGGTACGCGACGCGGCCAACTCGAGCATGCGGTGACCGAGCGCGGCCAGGGCACGCCGTCCTACCGGGACCGGGGTTTCGAGCGCATCCAGCGCGTCGAGATAGGCGACCATGTGGGAGTAAGGGCGGGCGTAGTCACTCACCATGGGGGCGTGGCTGGCCCCGATGCCGAGCAGGAAACGCCCCGGGAACCTGGACTCGAGATCAGCGACCGCCGGCCCGACGTCTGCGGGTGCTCCGGTCCACATGCTCACGATCCCGCTCGCCACAGCGACCCGTGTCGTCGAAGCCAGGAGTTGCCCGAAGCGGGGGGAAAGCCCGGGTTCAAAACCACCGGACGCCCACAACGTCCCGTACCCGAGGGACTCGAGCTCGGCGGCTGCATCGAGCGTGGGGTCCTGCGCCACGTGCCACGAACCGCTCCACCACACACCGATTCGGCCTACATCCATACGTCCACGGTACTCGTCGGCGGAATTGCTTGGCGCTGCCCGAGCAGCCGGGTTGCCGTCGTGGGCCTTGGTTTCCCAGCCCCGGAGATGGCGGACTTCACTTCGGCCCACGTCCTCCGACCGAGTGCCGTCAGAACATCGTGTGTCCACGCCAATAACGCGCGAGCCCTTTTCATGTGAACCTCACGCGCCCAAACGCCACACGTCGGGTGCTGCCAGCTCCGCTGCCGCGGGAGGGCCCCACGAACCTTTCGGATAGGGGATCGGCTCGGGCTTGTCACGCAGAATGTCGTCGGCCACTTTCCACACATGCTCGAGTCCATCGGGCCTGGTGAACAATGAGCGGTCACCCATCAGGACATCGTGCAGAAGGCGCGAGTACGCCGGCAATGACGGGGTGGGAAAGCCCTTACCCAAAGGCAGGGAGATCGTGGTCGCACCAAGCGTCATTTCGACGCCCGGCTCCTTGACGACGAGGGTCAGATCGATCTCCCCGTCACCGGAAAGCTCGAAGCCGAGCAGATTGCCTCCTCTTGGCTGCCCGGCGATGACCGCAACGGCATCTTTGAACAGCACGCTGACCCGCTGATGGCTTTCGGCGAGGCACTTGCCGGTGCGTAGCAAAAAGGGCACTCCGGCCCAGCGATCGTTGTCCACCCACATCCGNNCCCTCGTACTGCCCCACCACGACGTCGGAATGGGTGAGGGGTCTGAAACAGCCGATGACATTCTCTCGTGCCTCGGCCAGGCACTCGGGCTCGAGGCAATGGGGCGGTTCCATCGCCACCTCGCCGGCAAGTTGGAAAAGGTGGGTCACCAGCATGTCCAGAATGGCCCCGGTGGATTCGTAGAAGGACGCCCTCATGGCCACATCGAGGGTTTCGGGCACATCGATCTGCACACTCTCAATATGGGAGTTGTCCCAGGCTCCAGCGAACAGGCCGTTGGCGAATCGCAGGACATGAATGTCTTGCGTTGCTTCCTTCCCGAGAAAGTGATCGATTCGATAGACCTGTGGCTCCTCGAAGATCTCGTGAACTATGCGATCGAGGTTGAGAAACGTCTCCATCGATGTGCCGAAGGGCTTTTCGTAGACCACCCGCGACCCTTTGGCAAGACCATGGGTGCCGATCGCTTCGGTCAACGGCCCGAATGCCGAGGGTGGAACGGCCATGTAGTGGATCAGCTGTGGTTGGCCGCCCAATTCCCCTCTCGCCTCCTTCAAGACATCGAGAAGACTCCCAGGATTGGTGCTACTGAACCCACCGCCGGCGAAGCGCAGTCGAGAGCGCACCTCGTCCCACGGCCCTTCCGAGGGCTTGGGACCGAACTGCTCCAGGCTTTGGCGGGCACTTTCTTGAAAGTCCTCGTGGGTGACCTCGCCGCGTCCGTTCGCCACCAAACGCCAGTCTTTGGGGAGGAGTCCGGCGATGGCAAGACGGAAGAAAGCCGGCAGGACGAGGCGATGCGCCAAGTCTCCGGTGCCTCCATACAGGATGAAGATCGTGGATTGGGGTACCAGACGGGAATCGGCCATCGGGAGCTCCTTGGGTACTTGCATTGAGGCGCACTCGTTTCTATTCAGTGACGATATAAGCCGCGTGCTGCTCCCCATTTGCCCGGCTGCATGTTCTCGAACGAGCCTCCGAGCTGGTTCGATCCTGGTCGATCGCTCTTTCACAGAGTCCCAGTTCGAAGTCGGTTTTTGGCGAGACCCCCCGGTCGGATGTCGCCGTGCAGCACCGGGCACAGGATCCGGTCGCATCTCCGGGGCGGATTACCTCATTTTGACGATGATGCGCCGGCGAAGGCGCGGACCTCGCCTTCAGCAGTCAACCGGGCATAAGCGGCCTCCAGGAGGTCGGCGACCTCTCGACCACGTACCACGAGCACCCCCCGAGGGAGCAGACGCAATACCGCCTGGGGCATCTCGGTTGCTCGAGGGAGACAGTGCACGTCGGCCAAGTCAGGGCCGGCGTGCCAGAAGGCGGCGACATCTTCGGACAGGCGTGAAGTGGGCAACACCGGGTTGGAGGCTGACGAACCCTCGTTACCGCTGCCGTCAACGAGTCCCCCGCGGCGGGCGCGCAACTCGGCGAGCAGTGCTTCGCGTTCCCGCCCCCGGAAGGCGAGCAGCAGGAAGGGGTCGTCATCGAACGCCTCGGCCACCAGGTAGCAAACCGCAGCTGCGTGCTTACAGGGACTGGCCCAGTCCGGACACGTGCAGTCGGTGACCAGGTGTGAGCCGCGCTCAGGGAACAACGCCACCCCGGCTTCTGTGAACACGTCCTCAATTTCGTGCGGCAACTCTCCGGCCAACAAGCGAGCGGCGTACCCGGCTTGGCCGGCGAGCGTTTCGACGATGGCGTCCCAGCGTTCGTCGCTCAACGCCGGCATCGAGATCTGAACTCCGTACGGTGTACGCCGCGTTCCCTGCACCTGAGCCACGACCAAGCCGGCCCCGATACCCAGGTCGATCACTTGCCCCTGGCGGGCGTACGTGCGACCACGGGTCAGTCGGCCGCTTGTCAGGATCGACTCGACCGCAGAGAGGAATCGCCTGGACCACCAACTCTCACCGATGGCCCCACGGCGGCTGCGCAGTTCGATTC
>PKYA01000230.1 GCA_003133545.1 Acidimicrobiaceae bacterium
AAGAGCCGATCGGGTTAGACCCGAGGGCGCAACCTGGTGTGGCCGGGCAATTGGAAAGCGCATGCTCGAGCGCCGTCTGGATGGCCGGCGCTTCGAGCGTGGCATCTGTGGGGAGGCTCAAATTGGCGTCGACCGCCCCGTCGAGCACCATCGAACGTAGGTGACTCGGGAACAGCTGCCGGTAGATGGACCCAAGGACCGTGCCGTAGGACAGTCCGTAGTAGTTGATCCGGTCGACCCCGAGGGCCAAGCGGAGCCTGTTCATATCCCGAGCGGACGTCGTGGTGTTCACGGTCGGGAACAGCTTGGGATAACGGGAACGACATGATCGATCCAGGCCGGAAAACGTATGGGCCGCAGCCACGGTCCCGGCCACGGCGCTGCTCGCTGCTGAAGGGGAGGGCCCGCAGAGAAGCGGGTTGCTCGACCCGGTTCCCCGTTCATCGAAGCTCACCAGGGTGAACTGGCTCAGTACAGATGTCGGAACGAACGACGCCAGAATGGGAAGGATGAGGACCCCACTCTCACCTGGCCCTCCCGGATTGAACACGATTACCCCCTTGCTCTCGGGCACAGGGTGCTCAATTACGGCCAGGGGCAGCGACCCACGGGAAGGGTGCCCATAGTCAATCGGTACCTGGAGCGATCCGCAGAGGTACCCCGTCGCCTTGGGGCATGCCGACCAGGCAATGCCGGATGGATTCAAGGAAGCCGCGGCGACACCCGAACCAGGCGTCAGGGTCAACGTGAGGATCCAGCAGGCCGCGAGTGATGCGATTGGCATCCACCCGCGATATTTCACCGACCAGCGATGCGACCACAACCGTGGACTCGCCCTCACGCGGGAGGATGTTAGTGAGATTGCTCGACGGGAAGTCGATCTCGAGTCAGCCGGCTCTTCATCCGCAGAGACGAAAAGCGGTGACCGGGCCGGGAAAGCCCTTCAGTGAGCGGAAGAAGTGCTTCGAACCGGAACAGACCTGTGGCATCCGCGTGCACCTGTTCCGACACAAGCACGGTGGAAGGGTCGGTCGCAGCCACCAGACGGGCGGCCAGGCGGACGACCGGCCCGTACACGTCACCGAAGACGGAGAGGACGTCGCCGGCCGCCAGCCCGACCCGCACAGGGGGCAGCTGGCCCCGGCCGAACTCCTCCACAAGCGTGAGAGCAATCCGGCACGCACCGAGGGCCCCCTCGGCCACAAACATTGCCTCGTCGCCGATCGTTTTCCACCTGGCCATTTCCGTTTTGGACCACGTTGGCGACGCGTTCATCGAACTCGGCCAGTACCGAGGAGAGCTCGCCGACGGACATGGACGCGGACGCCTCGGTGAAGCCAACCAAGTCGGCAAACCCGACGGTGCGAGGCTAGGTGACCGCCACCTTCTCGTCGTCCGTAGACCACATGCGCTCGGCCGCGGCCACCATCTGACGTCGTAGGAGTGCATCGAGAGTCCCGACGAACGCGGGCGGCAGCCGCTGGGCGACATCGGAGTACTCGCGGACGATCTCGTAGTCCGTGCTGCCACCTGCTCGACGCGGCAACTCGATCTGCAACCGGAAGGTGGCCACCAGCACCTCGGCGAGCCGCGCCATGGCGTTCCCCGCTACCCGCGCCACCTGCACCGTGACAGGGGGCGGTCCAGTCGCTCGACGAACTCGATGATCGAACCGTCCGCATCTCGAGCCCTATTCGCCGGTCTAGCGAAACTCCGCCTGCCAGGGACCGTCGGCATGGACGACCTCCCAATAGCGCTTCGCGATGTTCTCGGGATCGAAGGCCGTGCCAACCTGCGACCTTCGGGATTGTTATGAGCCCCTTCCGACCTGTCTAGAGCCTCCGAGCCGGTCCCATTACGTCCTTCGGAATTGCTGCTGAACTGGGACTTTTCAGCTTGCAGCCCGCTGACCAGCTATGCCGTCTCGAAACGGAATGGGCCCGTTGTAGGGATTCTGTAGGGATCAATTGAATTCTTTGGCAACGTCAGCCTGCACTTCTCGCGATGGAGGGGAACCCCATCCTTCCGGTGCGTGCCTCGAACCTCAATGATGGACACAAACACCGGCTAAGCCGTCGTCATCATTGCGAGTTGACTGCAGCGCTGGTCCGCCACAGACTACGCCCTGGGAGGGAAGCGGCCATGCATCGGACACGATTGTCGACGCCGGTAATCAGCGGACCGCGAATTCGACTGCGGTCGGTTGGTCTTGTCTTTGCGTTTTGCGCGATGGCTATGGGAACCTTGGCTTCGGGCACCACGAGCGCGGCTGCCTCAGTGTCAGCACAAGCTCGCACCACGGCTTTGAGCAGCGCGTCGTCGACCGACCAACAGGAGGCTGTGGCGAGCTATCAGGCCCTCCAAAAGAACCTCTACGAGGCTCCGGCGGTGCTGTACCAGGGGCTGCCCTCGAATTCCTGTGACCCCTATTCGTGCCTTTGGCCGTTCACGAACGCGATGGCCGGAACCGTGTACTTGGCCGCGAGCCCTGGTGGTCGGGGCTACACCCCCGACGTCTCGACAAGGTTGTTCGGCCTGTTGTCGTATGCCGATCTCCATGAGACCAGTCCGAGCGGTACGAGCCAGCCGCCAGCGTTCCAATCCGCGGTCGCTCCGCCGAAAGGACCTGGGGGCAACACGTACTACGACGACAATGCCTGGGCCGCACTCGACCTGATCGCCGCGTATCGGCTCACGGGGAGTCCTATAGACCTCATCGTTGCTCAAGACCTGTTCAACTTCGTCTTGACCGGTTGGGACACGAGTCAGACCGACTGTCCGGGCGGCGTGTTCTGGGAGGACGTCGCCGGGAGCCAGCGCAACGCGACGGCGAACGCCGCGAATGCCGAGGTCGGCTTGCAGCTCTACCAGCTGACCAAGGATCCCACCGACCTGTGGTGGGCAGCAGGGATGTACCAGTGGGTCAACAAATGTCTCAAGTCGCCCGGCGGTCTCTACTACGACCATGTCAACCCTGACGGGAGCGTGAATACCACCATCTGGAGCTACAACCAGGGCACGATGGTCGGTGCCGGAGTGCTCCTCTTCCAGATCACGGGAAACGCCGACTATCTGACTGCAGCCCAGGGTACCGCAGAAGCCGCGGTGGCCTATTTCGGGACTGAGACGACCCTGCAGAGCCAGGGGCCGGCGTTCAACGCCATCTACTTTCGAGACTTGTTCGTGCTGAACCAAGTACAGGCAAATGGTTCCTACGGTTCGGAGGCGCAGGCCTACGCGACCTACATGTGGACCCAGCGCAACTCGAGCGGACTCTTCCTCCAGAATGGGAATACCAACGGTGTGAACGGAACGGCGCCGATGGTCGAGATCTACTCGCTCCTCGCCGGGAGCCCTGCACTGCCATAGCCCGCGGTCCCGCGCCCGGTCATCTGCTCTTCGATGGTGACCGCTCGTCGCCCCGTTCGGCCGTTCGCCGACGTGATGGCGCCTACCCGCACCCCAGGACAGCGCCTAGGAAAATGGATGACGGCCCGACCGGTGCCGGGCCTTCATCGACGTGGCGGGGGCAGGATTTGAACCTGCGACCTTCGGTTATGAGCACTTTCTGAATCGTCCAGAGTCTCCGAGCGGGTGATCCACAGACGTCCTGAATCGGGCGCTGAACTGGGTTATCCGGAACTGCTCTCTGAGTTGGATTGCCGCCTCGACACGAAAAACGCCAGAAGTAGGGATTTTGTAGGGATGGCGGGCTTCCGCTGCCGTCAGCGGAGCCACGCCTTCAAGAACGGCTCACGCAGGACCACACTGGCAATGTGCAGGCCGAGGGCGAGTACCACAATGTCGGCACTTGCAGAAGCGCCGCCTGAACTGCGCTTGTGCTTTGTGGGCATCACTGCGGCGCCATCGGCGGACAGTCAGCAGGATCGGTCACCACCCGGACCGGCAATCCTGCGAGGTATGCCGCCACGTCCTCCGCCATCCGCCGCCACGCGGTGCGAAAGAGATGCTCGGTGACGTAACCGACGTGCGGGGTGACGACGACGTTTTCGAGCGATCGGAAGGGGTGGTCCGCAGGGAGCGGCTCACGGTCGAAGACATCCAGACCGGCACCTGCGAGATGGCCGGAACGGAGAGCCTCGACAAGGGCCGCCTCTTCGACGATTGGACCGCGGGAGATGTTCACCAGAATGGCGCCCCGCTTCATCTTGGCGAGGTCGTCGGCGCGCAGCGTGTTGCGGGAGCGCTCCGAAAACATCAGGAAGACTCCGAGGACATCCGCGGACGAAACGAGCTCGTCCTTGGCGACCTTGGTCACGCCGAGCTCGGCACATCGCTCCTCGGTCAGATTCTGACTCCACGCGACGACGTCCATGCCTAACGCCTTCGCTAACGGGACCATCGCGCCGCCGAGGTGGCCGGCGCCGAGAAGGCCGAGGGTCTTGCCGGCGAGCGGGATGGGGAACCCAGTTTGCCAGCCACCGGCGCGAATGACCCGGTCCTCAATGCCGGTCCGCTTCGCGACGGCGAAGATGAGCGCCCACGCCATCTCTGATGGCGTGGGCAGGCCGCGGGGGGTCTCGCGGCCGAGTGAGCGAGTTGCGGCGCCCTGCTCGGTCTCCGCAGTGCCGCAGAGCAAGATCGCCCGCTCGTTCCGGGCCTCGTGGTCGATGACATTGCTCGTACGGCCGTTGCAAACGATCAGCTTGAGGTTGGGAAGACCTTCGAGCACCGCGCGGGGAAAGCGAGCCCGCTGCTGGGTGATGACGACGATCTCATAGTCAAACAACTCATCAACCAGGCGCTCCGGCGGAATCGCCTGGCGGTAGACGGTGACCTCCGCATCGTCGGGCAGCACTGTCCAGTCGCCGTATTCCAGGGCAACCCCGATGTAGTCGTCGAGGATAGCGATCTTCGTCACGCCTGCCATCTCCCCTCGCCGCCAAACCGGTCCTCGTCCCGTACTCCGAACATCGCGTCCCTCCTCGTTCCTCAACCGGCGCCGGCAGTGTCCCCCAGAGTGGTGGGTTTTGAAGTGAGTCCGAGGGTCCACCCATAGGGGGGCCAGCGGCGTGATCCTCGGTGTGTTCCTGTCCGAACGCACCAAAGGAGTACACACCGATGGCCCTTGACCAGTCTGTCCTGTCCGAGCTGCTCGCCGCCTTTCAAACGGGCGAGGGACTCGACCTCATTCGAGAATCGGTCCGCCTGGTTTGCCAGGAGCTGATCGAGACCGAATTGTCGGCCCTGATCGGCGTCGGGCGCTATGAGCGCAGCGATGACCGCACCGCCGAGCGCAACGGGCACCGCTCCCGGGTGCTCACCACCAAGGCCGGCGACGTGGACCTGGCCATACCCAAACTGCGCCGTGGGAGCTTCTTCCCTTCCATCCTCGAGCCCCGCCGCCGCATCGACCAGGCCCCCTACGCCGTCGTCATGGAGGCCTACGTCCACGGGGTGTCCACGCGAGCGGTCGACGACCTGGTCGAAGCCATGGGTTCGAAAGCGGGGATCTCGAAGTCAGAAGTGAGCCGCATTTGTGCCGGGCTCGACGAAGCGGTCGGGGCCTTTCGGGGGCGCCGGCTCGACCACGCCCGCTTCCCCTACATCTGGCTCGACGCCACGTATCTGCACGTGCGCGCTGACCACCAGGTGACCTCCAAGGCCGTGGTCGTCGCCACCGGGGTCACCGAGGACGGGCGCCGCGAGATCTTGGGCATCGAGATCGGCGACTCCGAAGACGAGGCCTTCTGGCGGGAGTTCTTGCGCTCCTTGAAGCGCCGGGGGCTCGCGGGCGTGCGCCTGGTGATCTCGGACCAGCACGCCGGACTGGTGGCCGCCATTCGGCGCTGTTTCCAAGGGGCGGGCCACCTGCCGGGTCCACTTCGCCCGCAACCTGTTGGCCAATATCGCAAAGGGCCACCAAGAGATGGTCTCCGCGGCCTTCCGGACGATCTTTGCCCAGGTGAGCCCCGAGGAGATCTCCGCCCAATGGGATCACGTGACGGACATGCTCACCGAGCGCTTCGACAAGGCCGCCGCGCTGATGGTGCGGGCCAAGGAGGAAGTGCTGGCCTTTGACACCTTCCCCCGGGCGCACTGGCGCCAGATCTGGAGCACCAATCCGCTGGAGCGTCTCAACAAAGAGATCAAGCGCCGCAGTCGTGTCGTCGGGATCTTTCCCAACGAAGCGGCAGCCATCCGGCTCTGCGGTGCCGTGGTGCTCGACATCAACGACGAGTGGGCTTCGGCCGAACGGCGCTACTTCTCAGAAGCTTCTATGGCAGATCTCTACCCACCGCGCGATGATGACGATGCGACACCCGGAGAGCTCGTGCCCGCCGAGTGATCGCCACCGGGGATCACAGCCTCAATCCCCACCACTTCGTGGGACGTGCCTCAGCGCGCGGCGCGCCTCACTGATGGCAGCTCGAGATCCCCGACAACTGGACGACGGATGAGCTTTTCGCCGGTGGTGTGGATCTGGATCTTGTGGGCGGCCAAGAGGACCCGAAACTCGTCGCTGCGGGTACACAACTCCCCGATGAGGTCGAGAGCTCCCGGCCGTAGGGGTCACGATCGGCCTCGGCGCGACGCAGGGCGACGGTGTCGCTCGCAACCCACTCCCATTCTCTGACGCAGCAGGCGCTGAGATCAACCTTCCTGGTTCTCGGTCGCGCTCAGCACCTGATCCAGGGCGTGGACGGTGCTGCGCAGGGTCTCCTCGTAGGGGCGGGACTCCCCGTGGCGCCGAGCGACGAGGAAGTCCCGGTCAGACAAGGCGCTCTGCGCCTGGTTAATCGCCCGGCGGCGCTCGGCGGCGTAGGCCGAATGGCCGGTCCCGCACGCCTCGACGTAGGCTCCTACCTGGACGGCGGCGTCGAACAGTCCGGCCTTGGCAAGGACGCAGCACGCCTCGTCCATGGCCTCGAACACGTTGCGGCGATCTCCCAACAGGTCGGCGTGGACCAACGCCCCCCGTGTGAAGACGGCGTCGGCCCGGTCGTCGCCCAGAATGCCGGCGGTTCGGGCGGCTCCGTGCAGTACGGTGGCATACACGACGTCGCTCGCGCCGTTCTCAATCAGTGAGATTGCCGTCTCGAAGTGGAACAGGGCCTGCTCCGGCCGGTTGTGTGCGAGGTACGCGTTACCGAAGACGCTGTGGGCAACCGTCTGCATGGTGGGGCTGCCCGATCGGATGCCCCAGGAGAGCGCCTGTTCGAGCTCGGACTCAATGGTCTCGAGCGGCTTCCCAGCAATGAGGTGGGTCGTGGCGACCATCGAGTGCATCGAGGACAGGTGCACTCCGCCGGCGTCCCCCCGGCACTCAAGTGCTTCGATGATCTCATGCGAGATGGCGACCGGGTCGCCCTCGCCGCTCAAGGTGTCGACCATGGCCCACGCCGCGTGGCACAGTGACGGCGCCGGGCAGTCCGGGCTGAGGGCGCCCGCCCGGCCAGGCACGGCCAGCTCGCGAGCTCGAGCGAAGTCGCCTCGGTCGATGGCCCGCCACGCAGCGGCGCCGAGGACGGCGGCCCAGAGCGGCTGGCTCGCCTCAGGTCCGGCCTCGACCAGCTCCTCGGCCCAGGAGCCAATGCCGGTCGCCCGGTTCATGGTCGTCTCGTTGGCTAGGCCGGCCACGACGCGCACCGCCAAATCGGACCGCCCGGGTTCCTCGGCCGCCCATGACTTGACGCCGTGCAGGTTGTCCAGCTCCTTGGAGACCCGACTCTGCCATAGGGACTCGTCGGGGCCGAGGATGGCGGTCCCGGCTCGCTCGGCGAAACTGGCAAAGAACTCGGCGTGGCGGTGGCGGCACAGGTCGCCCTCGTCGCTCTGTCGCAGCTCGTCGCGGGCGAACTGGCGGAGAGTTTCGAGCATCGTGAAGCGGGTTCCGCCGTCGCGCTCCTCGGCGACCAGCATCGATTTGGCCACCAAGCCCTCGACGATATCGATCAACTCCCACTGGTCGAGCGACCCGTCCCCGGCGACGGCGACAGCCGCGTCGAGGTCGAACCCGGCCGGGAAGACGCCGAGGCGGCGGAACACCCGCCTCTCCCCGTCCCTCAGCAGGGAGTACGACCAGGCCACCGCCGAGCGCAGGGTGCGGTGCCGATCGGGTGCCTGCCGCCGGTTGCCGGACAAGAGGCTGAAGCGCTCGTCGAGGCGGGCGGCGATCTCCGACGGACCCATGGCGATGGTCCGGGCCGCGGCTAGCTCGATGGCCAGCGGCACTCCGTCGAGCCGGCGGCAGATCTCCTCGATGGCGGCCCGGTCGGACTCCAGGTTGACCTTCCCGCCCACCGCCTTTGCCCGGTCCGCGAAGAGCCGTGCCGCCTCGGACGGCCAAGCCGGTGCATCGATGGCGAGGGGCGCCAGAGGATAGGTCCCTTCGTCGGGGAGGCCGAGGCGTTCCCGGCTGGTGGCCAGTAGCCGGACCCGCGGCGCCGCCCTTACGATCTCGCTGGCCACGGCCGCGACGTCATCGACCACCTGTTCGCAGTTGTCGAGAACGAGGAGCAGCCTCCGGGGGGCAAGGTAGTTGAGTACTGCCTCCAGCGGTGATGTCGACTGGCTGGGGCGGACGCCCAGGCAGGCGGCTAGCGCCGCCTCGACGCCGGCGCGGTCCGACGCGACGGCCAGTTCGCAGAACCAGGCCCCAGAGTCGAACTCCTCCTGGTGGTCGGTAGCCAGTTCGATGACCAGACGGGTCTTGCCGACGCCGCCCGGGCCGGTAACCGACACGATGGGCGAGGCGGTAAGCATCGAAGCCAGATCCGCCAGTGCGGGGCCGCGGCCCAGGAACGACGACGAGAGCCGCGGCAGGTTCCCTCGCAGCGGCGAAACAGTCCGGATGGGCGGGAATTCGTGCTCGAGACCGGCCGCCCGCACTTGGAATATCCGCTCCGGGGTGCTCAGGTTGCGCAACAGGTGCTCGCCCAGATCGAAGAGCTTGGTTTCGGGCGGCAGGATCTCGGCGATCATCTCGGCCGTGACCGCCGAACAGACGATCTCGCCTCCGTGGGCGGACGCCATAAGCCGAGCGGAGCGGTTGAGCACTGGACCGTAGTACTCGCCCTCGCTTTGTTGGACCTGGCCGGTGTGTAGGCCCATCCGTACCCGAAGGGGCCCGGTGGTATCCCAACGGTCGGCCGTGAGCCCTCTTTGGGCTCCCACCGCCGCCGCCACCGCGTCGCCGGGGGCGGCGAACGCCGCAAACAGGCCGTCCCCCATGGTGTTCATCACCATGCCGCGGTTGGACTCGATCTCCCGACGCAGGATCGTGTAGTGACGATCCAGGGCGTCCTTCATGTGTTCGGGGTGTTCCTCCCAGAGTCGAGACGAACCTTCCAGATCGGTAAAAAGAAACGTCACGATCCCGGACCGAGCCTGCATCGGGCGCCCCTCGACCTCTACCTTCTCGCTCTAGAGGCGAATAGGATCGCTGAATAGCCGCTGGCGGAGCAAAACACCGGTGGTACGGCTCGCACCATCTCCTCCTTTGACCGCACCACTATTTCGTGCGCATTCGAGTCTGCGAGTTTCGCTTCGTGGGTGTCAAGGATCCCCAGGCTAGGGACCGGGGTGACATCAAGGAAAGTTAGGGGACGTCGGGCCCGATGAGCCTGTATAACCCGGGCCAAGCCCGACAGCATTAGTGGGTGGAAAGTATATTCAGCGCCGGATGGAGGTGATGATGGCCACCTCGATGTCGGAATGTCAAGACACCTTTCGCCGGCTCCCTGGCGAGAGCGCTCTTTCTTGGCGTCGGGGGGAGGATTTGAACCTCCGACCTTCGGGTTCGTCACCCGATGGCGATCCCACGCTTTTGCCGCAAGTGACCATTTCTGCTTCTCGGTCACATGCTCCACAGGGCTTGGATAGGTGACATGCGGGCGGCGCGCAGGGCTGGCCACAGTCCGGCCACGGCGCCGATGAGGATGGCGGCACCCATGCCGCCGCCCCAGGCCAGGACGGGGATGACCACGAGATCGTGCTTCACGGCAGACGCGAAGCATCCAAGCTGACGAACAACTTCACCAACCAACGATCGGGTCGCCCCAGCTCAACGACCGGTTGTAGCTACGAGATTTCTACGGCCCGATTTCAACCTGCGACGCTCGACTTGGAGTCCTCCGTGAACTACAGATTCGGCGTTCGGCGCCCCGTAGGAACGTGGGCCGAACCGTGCGCGTCGCCAACTGCAAGTCCAGAGGCCCGGCTCCCACTTTGAGTAGGGCAACTGCATAGGGCATGCCCTATCCAGCCCAATGCAGCGAACGTCGTTCGGCACTTCAGTCCGCGAAGGTCCAGCGTGCGGGCCGCTCGCGCCGCGCCACCCTGCATAGGGCTGCATACGCAAAGGCTGAGTACGTCCCGAGAAAAAACCCCGATAAACGCGATCGGCCGAACGCGAAGTCGCTCTTCAGGGCGCTGTGTCCACGCATCGGAGCGCGAGAAACTGAGGGAGGTGGTGGCGGGGGCAGGATTTGACCTGCGACCTTCGGGTTATGAGCCCCATCTGACCCATCCATGGCCTTTGAGCCGGTTGCACCACGTGGTCCACAATCTTCTCTGAACTGGTCGAATGCGCGACCGTGCGCCCTGAGCTGGATTATCGCCTCGACGCGGGAATAGCAGAAAGTAGGGATTTTGTAGGGATGACTTCGCCGCACAGAAGTGCTTTCGCTCTGACAGCTGAACCCACGAATAGCCCAGACCCTGGGCAATGCCCGAAGGACGGACCTAGCCTCAGCGGGCTCTGCTTGTTTAGCCACTCCTTGCGTGTGTGAGCTGTTGTTGGGTGAACTGCCCTGCCGCATTATCGAAGATTAGAGGCACAGCTTCAGACTGGCCGGTGAGTCCAGACAAGAAGTACCACATACTGCGACCGGCGGCGGGCAACCACGTGCGTTGCTGCGGCCAAGCGCCGATATGGTTCGCGACGTCCTGCCTGTTCCTCAGCAGACAGAATGCTCTCGAAGTTCTCAGAGAGCTTGAAGTCATCCCAATGGTCGGTGAAGAGTTGGACTCCGTACCAGGCAAAGGTATCCGCGCCGAGCGCGGCGAGATTGCCGACCACCTCGTCTGGGTCATCGGCACGAGGGTGATCGACTGTTCGAATAGTGGTGAGCGTCAAATGCCGCGAGGGCTCCTTCCCAGTCTCCACGTATGCCCGCTCGAAATGCAAGGTTGGCCTGGTTCTTCGAGAGCACGGAGATCACTCCTCCTGGTCGGGTTGCCGCGGCCAGGGAGCGGAGCGCTAACGGGGTCACTGCGCAGCTCCTTGCTCGGTCCCTTCTTGGACCTCGAGAGCCGCTGCGGCGGCTGTCGTTGTTTTGCTTGCTCGTCAATCTCGAAGCGCCGGGCCGGTCTGATCGGTGAAGGTCGTTGCGGCAGTGGGCACACGGGTGTTCGTACATGCAAGGTAACCGGCCGACGAGATGGCCCGCGCCAGGGCGAAGTAGGAGGTGGTGGGTGCGCGAGATCGCCGGCGCCGGGAGCTGAGCCTTCCGTTATGTACCGACAGCAGGAGCGGGAGCGGGAGCGGGCGCCGAGGTGAGGTCCATAGGCCCGTCGACCGGGAAATGGCAGGCCACATAGTGGCCGTCGCCGACCTGGCGCACCTCCGGCTCCTCCTGGGCGCAGCGCGCCAGGGCCCGCGGGCAACGGGTGCGGAACCGGCAGCCGCTGGGCGGGTTGATGGCGGAGGGGAATTCGCGGCCCCCGGCGACTGCCTTTCCCTTGGCCGGAACGTCGGGATCGGCCACGGGCACTGAGCTCAGCAGGAGCCGGGTGTACGGGTGGTGCGGGAGCTCGTAGAGCTCTTGGGGCGGTCCCACCTCGCAGACCTTTCCCAGATAGATCACCACCACCCGGTCACTCACGTTCTTCACCACGGCCAGGTCGTGGGAGATGAAGAGGAGGGTCAGCCCGTAGCGCTCCTTCATCTCGTGCAGGAGATTCAGTATCTGCGCCTGCACCGAGACGTCGAGGGCGGAGACCGGCTCGTCGCAGATCAGCAGGTCGGGATCGAGCACCAGGGCCCGGGCGATACTGATCCGCTGGCACTGGCCGCCCGAGAATTGGTGCGGCCGCCAGGTGCCGACGCTGTCGTAGTCGAGCCCGACGGCATCGAACATCTCCCGGACCTGCTCCTTGCGCTCGGCACCCTTTTTCTTTCCCCAGGCAACGAGTGGCTCGGCCACGATGTCGGCCACCTTGCGACGGGGGTTCAGCGAGGCGATGGGGTCCTGGAAGATCATCTGGATACGCGGCCGGATCTGGCGCAGCTCCTCCCCCTTGAGCGAGCTCAGATCCACCCCGTCGAAGACGATCGAGCCCGAGGTCGGGCGCGGCATTTGGACAATTGCCCGCCCCGTTGTCGACTTTCCGCATCCGGACTCACCGACCAATCCGACCGTCTCGCCCTTGCGGATGTCGAAGCTGACGTTCGAGACGGCGTGCAGGGTCTTGCGGTCGACGGAGAACTCGACCACCAGGTTCTCGACGTTTAGCAGGATGTCGTCTTCCCGACGCAGATGGACCGTGCCTGAGCCCGCCATCACCCGGCTCCGTTCGGCTCGCCGGCGGCGCTCGCCGGGAGAGCGGCGGCACTGGTGTCGACGGGCTGGCCACCGAGAGGAAACCAGCAGGCGAACCAGTGGCCAGCCGTGGGTCCGGGCATGAGGGGTGGCTCCTCGGTATGACAACGTTCCTGGGCGCGACTGCAGCGGGGGGAGAACCGGCAACCGGGCGGTGGATTGGACAGGTCGGGCGGGCGCCCCCCTATGGTCACGAAGGTGGAGTGGGGGGGACCATCCATCTGGGGCACGGAGCGCAGGAGGGCCTCGGTATAGGGCATCTGCATGTCCCGGAACAACGCCCGGGTCGGCGCCCGCTCCACCACCCGACCGGCGTACATGACGATGATCTCGTCCGTGCGGGTGGCCACCACCCCGAGGTCGTGNNGCACGGTGACGTCGAGTGCGGTAGTCGGCTCGTCGGCCAGGAGAAGCTTGGGCCCGCAGGCCAGCGCCATGGCGATGGCCACACGCTGGCGCATCCCGCCCGACAGTTGGTGGGGGTACTCGCGCAGCCGCCGCTCGGGGTCAGGCACCTCGACGGCACGGAGGAGCTCGAGGGCCTTCGGTCGGGCCTCGGATGTCTTGATACCCCAGTGAAATTCCAGTACCTCGGTGATCTGGCGTCCGACCTTGACCACCGGGTTCAAAGAGCTGAGCGAGTCCTGGAAGACCATGCTGATCTGCAGGCCGCGCAGGGCTCGCATCTCGTGTTCTGAGAGGTCGGAGATGTTGCGACCATCGAAGATCACCTCTCCGCTCCGGATGGTCCCCTGACGGGGGAGCAGCCCCATGATCGATCGGGAGAGCACGGTCTTTCCCGAGCCCGACTCCCCCACGACGCCGATGATCTTGGCGCGGGCCACGGTGAACGAGACGCCGTCCACCGCCCGGATGACGCCGCGCTCGGTTTCGAAGTAGGTCTTCAGATCCCGGACCTCGAGGATCGGGCGCTGGTCGGTCTCGGTGTTCGGCTCCACCTGCACCTCCGGGCAGAAGTGGCGCAATATGCTCACAAGCCACCCTCTTTCACGTCGAGGTACCCTCGCAGCTCGTCACCCATGAAGTTGAGGGCCAGCACGGTGAGCAACATGCCGATGCTGGGCCAGAGGGCGATGAGG
The DNA here is from genome assembly GCA_003133545.1 of Acidimicrobiaceae bacterium. Taxonomy (GTDB): domain Bacteria; phylum Actinomycetota; class Acidimicrobiia; order Acidimicrobiales; family RAAP-2; genus Bog-473. Next base: position 13,667 of record PKYA01000230.1, read on the forward strand.
GGGTACTTGGCCAGGACGTCGCGGCCCTCCGAGATCATGTTCCCCCACGTCGGTGTGGGCGGCCGCACCGAAAGCCCGAGGAACGACAGGGCACCCTCGGCCAGGATGGCGCCGGGGATGGCGACGAGGGCCACCGAGAGGGTCGTGGGTAAGACGTTGGGGACGATCTCCCTGAAGATGATGCGCCGTCGCTTCACGCCCGTCACCTGGGCGGCCTGCACGAACTCTCGGTGCGAGAAGGAGATGGTGTTCGCTCGCACCACGCGGCAGAGGGGGGCCACCGTGAACAGGCCGATGGCGAGGGTCACGTGCAAGAGGGTGGGCTGGGTGAACGTCACGATGACCAGGGCCAGGATCAGCGAGGGGAAAGCGAGCAGCACATTCATCGAGCCGGCGATGAGCGTGTCGACGATCCCCCCGGCGTAGCCGGCGATGAGACCGAGTGTCCCCCCGATGACCACCCCGAGACTGGTGGCCGTCACACCCACGATCAGTGACACTCGGGCTCCGAAGATCACCCGGGAGAGGAGGTCACGGCCGAGCTCGTCCGTCCCGAGGAGGTGGCCCCAGCTCGGGCCCATTCCCGGGGCGGCGTTGCCGATGGCCGTCGGGCTCGGGATGGGCAGGAGATTGGCGAAGATCGCCACCAGCACGATGAGGGCGATCCAGCTGGCCGAAACCCAAAAGAAGATGCTCAGGTGTCGCTTGCGGGGCGCGGCGCCGGACAGGTCGGGGACGATCAGCAGGCCACTGGCGTCGGCGGCAGACGGCAGGGTGGTGGGAGACATGGCCATGGTCAGCGGAATCCTGTCCGCCCGACCCGCATGTCGCGTACGCGAGGGTCGAGCACCGGGTAGAGGAGGTCGACTATGAAGTTAATGACAACGAAGCCGACGGCCACGACGAGGATGCAGCCCTGGACGGTCACGTAGTCCCTGGAGTAGATGGCGTCGAGGGTCAAGAGCCCGATGCCGGGCAGGGCGAAGATCTCCTCGACGATGAACGATCCCCCGATCAAGAGGCCGATGTTGATGCCGGCCACCGTCACCAGCGAGAAGGTCGCCGGACGGAAGGCGTGGCGGGTGAGGATCCACCAGGCGGGCATGCCTTTGGCCCGGGCCGCCGTGATGTAATTCTCCTCGAGGACGTTGATGATCTCGGACCGGAGCACCCGCACGTAGATGGCCACCGAGCCCAGCGCTAGCGTGAGGGAGGGAAGGAACATCGTCTGTAGGTTGGCGAACAGGCCGTCTGAGAGCGGGGTGAAACCGGTGGCCGGGAACACATGCCATCGCACCGCCAGCAGGTAGACGAAAATCAGGGCCGATATGAAGGGCGGGAAAGCCAAGAGGGCGAAGCTGCCACCGCTGGCGAGCCGGTCCGTCCAGGAGTTCTTCCGGTAGCCGGCCCAGATGCCGAGCGGGATGGCCACGATGAAGGCCATCAGCTGCGACAGCACGAGCAGCTCGAGGGTGACGGGAAGGTGCTGCAAGATGGCCTGACTCACCGGCTCTCCATTGACGTAGGACCGGCCGAAGTTCCCTCGCAGAATATGGCCTATCCAGTCGACGTACCGCACTGGGAGGGGGTGGTCCAGGTTGAGCTGCCGGTTGAGTGTGGCGACCGCCTTCGGCGTGGCGTCGACACCGAGGATGGCGTCGGCTGGGCTGCCCGGCAGCAAGTTGAGTAGAAGGAACGTGATGGCCGAGACGAAGAACACGACCACGATCAGCTCGACGAACTTGACGGCGATCCGGCGCATCCGTATGCATGCCCCCCTTCGTCTCCTCTATGCCATTTTGACTATGCCATTTTGGTCACGTCGCGACATGTGTCCAGGGCTGGTGGCGAGCCGGTCAGGATGAGCGCCAGTCGTTCTCCGCCATGCCCCCTTGCTTCCTACCTCTGGGCCTCGACCCCTCACTGGGTGATGAAGGCGGTACGCACCTCGTCGCGATGATCGACAAGGGGTTCTCCGTCCACGTCGACCACGACCACGACGACGACGANNAGGCGGGGCATGGGCGTGACAGAGTACACGTTGCTGCCACTCAAGGGGAGGTGACGTGCGTCGCCGTTCGGGTGCGGTGTTTTGTTAGGCGTGGAACGTTGACAGTTCCTTGCGCCACCATTACCGTCTGGTGCCACAACAGCAGGGTAGACGTACTGGACTGGCCCGGTGGGATGCCCACCGGGGAGACCACAAGGGGGGCGTCACTTGGGCGGCGATGGGGAACGGGGGAGCGGCACTCGTTACGACCGGCGCTCGGTCCTGCAGCTCGGTGCCGGCGCGATGGCTTCCGTCGCCGTCGGGGGGCGGCTCGCCCGCGGGGGCCCATCGAGGGGGGCGACCCTCACTGCC
>PKYA01000176.1 GCA_003133545.1 Acidimicrobiaceae bacterium
CCAACTCACGTCCGAGTTCGCTGCGCTCGTTCCCTCCGTCCGAGTGCACGGCCTGACGTGCTGCTGCAGTGCCGGATGCTGTCCCGCCTCCCCCGAACTGCTTTCCCGTGTCATCGGTATGTCGCGGGCCACTGTGCTGTGAGTCTGGGTTCCTTCCAAACTTGTACATTTCAATTCAAACCATTCGTTCGCACCGGGTGCGCTGTAGCACGCAACGCTCAGCATACGATTCTCTTGTTGGTGATTCTCGTGAGGCAAAGAAGCCAAACGAAGCCGCGCTGCAAGAGCTCGGAAAGCGACTCGATCGATCGCAGATAGTCGGCGAGGGTTCGCTGCCTGGGCTGTTGACGCCTGCCTCACGATAGGCATCGAACTCGCTGAGGATCTCGGTGAGCCCTAATGGTCCCGGTCGGTTGATCAATTTTGATGTGAGGCCGCCATCAGGTCGGCCAGATCGTCGGGCGTCAGCATCGAAGGGGGCACGTTGGGTCCCCACGCATAGAGGGCCTGGAGTGAGGGTTCCCATGTTCCGGGTTTCCAGAGCTGGTCATCAGTGATGGTGTCCATGTCGGAGTAGTACTCAGAGAAATTGCCGGCTGGGTCTCGCAAATACCAGAAGAAGTTAGAGCCAATGAAGTGACGACCCAACCCCCAGGTGTGACGTTCAGGATGACCTTCGAGCATTCGCATCGCTCCGCGCCCCACTTCGTCGACATCATCGACCTGCCAGGACGTGTGATGCAGGAATGCCACGGGGGAGGACTGGAGCAGCAGGTTGTGATGGTCGGAAGAGCACCGGAGAAAGGCGGCGACACCTCGAACCTCGTCGCTCACCTTGAACCCGATGCCGTCGACGAAGAAGCGTCGCGAGGCCTCGGGCTCAGGAGTGCCGATGACGACATGTCCCAGCTTGCGAGGGCGGATCGGACCTTCGCGCAGGATGCCTGGGGCACGATCATTCTCTCGGTCTGCACGGCCGGTCCCGTTGGAAGGCGCGATCGCGGTTGACAACTGTGGGACACGAAGGAGGATCTTGACTACGGCTCGAGCAGCACTGTGCACCTCAATCGCCCTGAGACTCGCTGCGTCTCGCTCGACAGGTACCCCGAGTGCTGTGAGTCGCTCGGCGACTCGGTCCAGGTCATCGAAGTCATCTGCGCCGACACAGAGTTCGATGAGTCGGCGCGTGGGAGATTTGACGATGCACAGTTGTTTGCCGCCATCGGTGGTGGAGAAAGTGGCGCCGTCACGGGCCAACCCGAATTCAGCATAGTACCGAGAGGTCTCTTCGACGTTAGGTACGCCTATGGTGATCGATGCCAGCCGATGCAATGCCATGACGGTCTCCTCAGCTCGATAGCCGGACGGGCGGGTTGTCAGTCGTCATCGATGAGCCTCTTGAGGTATTCGGCACGGGTTCTTGAGTGTGCCAATGCCCTCAATCGTGGTGGTGATTACGTCCCCGTCGGAGAGGAATCGCAAGCTTGCGGCGCCTACCCCCTCCGGTGTTCCGGTGAAGATTAGATCCCCGGGACTCAAGGTAAGGATGCCCGAGAGGTAGCTGATCAGGGTAGGGACGTCGAAGATTAGGTTCGAGGTACGATCCTCTTGGCGTCGCTCTCCGTTGATTTCGCAGGTGAGCAAGAGGTCTCCTGCGTCTTGGAAAGAGTCAGTGGAGACGATGACCGGTCCAATTGGTCCGTAGGTGTCCCGGGATTTGCCCAGGTCGAAGTGGGCGGGCTCGGCTGCGAACTGGAGGGTGCGGTCAGAGATGTCCTGGCCGACGGTCAGCCCACCAACGTAACCCCACGCGTCCTTGGGTCGGATATCGCGACCGCCTCGACCAATCACCACAACAAGCTCCGCTTCGTAGTCGTCAGTGCTTCCGCCAAGAATGACGGGGTCGTTGGGACCGGTGAGGCAACTGGGGAACTTCGTGAAGATGAGCGGCGCATTCGGCAGCTTCATCTTGGACTCATCGGCATGTGACTGGTAGTTCAGGCCAACGGCGAACACGCTCCGAGGCGACGGGATCGGTGGTCGAACATCGGCGTCGCTGAGGTTCCCGTCGGACTCGGTGTTGTCAATGGTTCCGCTCACGCGATGCAGCACTTCGACCTGAAGCCACGCGGCCATTGGATCAACGCTGATGACGCCGTCGCTCACCCGTGACGCGTCGAACCAGCGCCCGGCGGAATCGACGAGGGCGGAGCGGCCAGCCACGTTGGCGAACCGGAATGTCACCCTTGGTCCGGGGCGTCAAGGGCGTCCCATGGCATCGACGCCGAGACCCAATGGGTAAGTCGCTCCTCCTGGTCGTTGCGGTGCAGGTGTCGTGGTGGCGTGACGAATGTCGAGTATGGCCGACAACGCACGAGTACCCGGCCCTCCTCTTCTCCCATGGCCCTGACCATTGGGCGGAGGTCTTGGGACAACGCTTCGCCCGACATTCGCTCGGCCACGGCCATCATCACGTCGACCAGTGTCTCGTCGTCATCGTCGATCACGGCGTCGCAGTAAACTTGCAGATAGGCAAACGGCCAGGTCTCGTCGAGCACACAGAGGCTCACTTTGCCGTTCCGAGCTACCGCCTTGGACTTGGCCCGATCGGACATGGTGGCGACGAGCAGGTCGCCGTTCTCCGCCGGGATGTAATAGACAACCGACATCGCGGGGCCATCCGACTGCCGGCCGTAGCCGAATATGCAGGTCCGATGCGTCCCGACGAACAGTCTGCGTTCGGAAGGAAGCATGTCCCGGTCGGTCGGTGCCTGGTAGGGATCCTTCGACAGCGGAAGAAGACGCACAGCGGCGCCATCTTGTTCCTGACTCGTCACTCCATTGGCAGCGCTCATGTCCGTCCCTCCTTGTTATCGAACGATAATAACGATACACTTCTGCTGCGATGGAACGCAAGGGTGACGTGCCAAACAAGGTGCGGCTTCGCCGGGCCAGGGCCGATATCCGAGAGGCCCTGCTGGAGTCGGCATTGGTCGAGTTCGGGGCCAAGGGCTTTGACGGTGCCTCGACGCGATCGATAGCGCAGCGCGTCGAGGCTCACCAACCGCAGATCAACTATCACTTCGAGTCGAAGGAAGCCCTCTGGACCGCCTCTGTGGACTACCTCTTCGGACTCTTGGGGGAAGCCCTGGAGGGAGTGCTCCCCGCGGCGTTGGCCGGAGTTGACGCCTGGGAGCTGGCTGCGGCGTTTGCTGGCGGCATCCGTCGGTTCGTGCAATTCGCCGCCGAGCACCCCGAACTCAACCAGATCATGGTGCACGAGGGCACGGCAAATAGTGCCCGGCTGGAATGGATGACCGAGACTCACGTCAGGCCGTTTTTCGACGGCATCATGGCCGCGTGGCATGTACTTCGTGTCGCCGGCATTGCCGCGCCCATCGACGGCGGGATCCTCTACTACGTGCTTATTGGCGCCGCCTCGTTGCCCTATGTGAATGCACCTGAAGTACGTCTCCTTACTGGTCGAAATCCCCGCGACTCCGAGTGGATGAGCGCACATGCGAATGCGCTGGTCGCCATTCTGCTACCCGGCCTACCCCGGACAGACCGTCCAGTGGGATAGCGGTCTCGAAGTGGACCATGCGGGTCGGTCATCTGGAACAGGCTCACCTAGTTGGTGTTGGTGCGCGGACCTCTCCCGGGACGCGCTTCGCAAGCTCGCTCATGCGGGTGAACTCGCCTGCGCCGAACCGTCGGTTGAAGTCGATGATCTCGGACGCCGCCCCTGCGACGAACGGACCTCGTTGCATCAGCGGTTCGCCCAGGGGCTGCCCCGCGTAGAGCACGAGGCGCGCGCCGTTGTCTCGTGCGGAGATCACCAGCTCTCGGGACGAGGAAGGCGCGAGCCACCCGACTTGGCTGGCGGCGATCGCGTCGTCGCCGACCTGAACACTGCCATCGAGCACGTAGAAGAAGCCGTTGTATGCGGGCGGGAGGTCTTGTTCGAACGTGGCGTTCGCCTTGAGCGACAGGTCGATCATCGTGGTGGGAACCCGGTTTCGCGTCGGGGAGCTCGCGGACCCGGAGGTCCCGCTGTAGAGCACGCCATCGGCACCCGCGAGGCGAGCGGCGCGCGCTCCCTCTCTGCGGATGATCTCGAACTGCGGCTCGAGGGCGCGATCCCGCGTCGGGAGTGCGATCCACAGTTGGAGAATGCGTACTCGTCCGCCGGTCTCTACGTCTTCGTCGTGGATGATGCCGCGACCTGTGCTCATCCAGATCGCATCGCCTGCCGCGAGGTCGCCCGCGTCGCGATCATGGAGTGTACCCTCGAGGATCAGCGTCACGGTCTCGAGGCCAGCGTGTGGATGCGCCCCGCCGATTCGGCGACGCGCTTCGAAGTCGAAGCGGTCATCCACGAGCAGGACGAAGGGATCGCTCGACTCAAGTGCCGTGGGTTGAACGACCTTGACGGCGGTGTGGCCCCGGCCGAGGCCTCCCGGTGCGGGAGGCGCGGGCGTGTCTATGCGTGAGATTGAGCGTGTGGACATGGGATCTCCTTTGATGTTGTCGTTGATCTTGAGCTCAGCGCTGCTTCGCGGGGTCATTGGCTCAACAGCGGCGCGCTGTACCGGCGCCCGGGATGGTGAAGCTGTCGTTGGTCCTTCCGCCGCTTGCCAGGTCGATGGCAATGGCGGCAATGGCGGCAATGGCTGGAGCCTGCCAGATCGCCAGGACCAGTCGCCGTCGCTGGCACGCCAAGTGAGCGAGTCGGTAGAGATACTTCGACATGGGCAGGCCTCCTCAGAACGGGTGCGGGCATCGAGTTCCGATGACGATGTGGTGCTCCCTCAGACGTTCAATGGGATCGGATCACCGCTCGAATCCGGGGCCGTCACTTCCGGCTTGTCGCGTACGCCCGTAATCTCCAGCGACGCCACGGCCCCTCGCCGGAGTAGCAGCCCGGCGATGACTGCCCCGGCTACCAGGAAGACGGCGGCATAGGTGAAAACGACCTGGTAGCCGTGGACCGTGGCTTGAGCCTGCAGCGTGGCAATGGAGGTCGCCGTCGCGTGGTGGGCCAGGGCGTAGTCGGTAATCGCGCTAGCGGCCAGGGTGTTGAGCAGCGACGTGCCGACCGAGCCACCCACCTGCTGGCTGGTGTTCAGCATGGCCGAGGCGATCCCGGCGTCACTGGTCAGGCCGACGGTGGCCACGCTCGCGGAAGGAGCCATGATCTGCCCCATCCCGAGGCCCAGGATGACGAGAGCCGGGAGGATCACGGTCACGTAGCTCGAGTGCAGCCCGATGCGAGTGAGCAGCAGCATGGCCACTGCCGCTATCACCATGCCCGTGGCCACCATGACCTTGGGTCCGAAGCGGGGCAGGAGGACGTTGGTGGCGAGCTGGGCGGAACCGATCAGCACGACGATCATCGGCAGGTAGGCGGCTCCGGTTCGGACAGGGGAGTAATGGAGCGTGTCCTGCATGTAATAGGTGAGGAATAAGAACATGCCGAACGACGCGATCACGCCCGTGAACACGGCGATGTAGGCACCGGCCCGGTTGCGGTCGACCACGATGCGCAGGGGGAGCAGCGGCTGAGGGACTCGTCGCTCGATGGCGACGAAGATGGTGAGCAGCACGGCGGAAGCCACCAGGCTCCCAATGGTGTACCTGTTTCCCCACGAGGTGGTCTCGACGTGGGAGAACCCGTAGACCAGAGCGAACAGCCCGGTGCTCGCGGTGATCGCACCGGGCAGGTCCAGACGGGGCCGGTTGGCCGCCCGGCTGTTGGACAGGAGATTGGCGGCACCGGCGATGGCGACGGCGCCGATCGCCACGTTCACGAACAGCGTCCAGCGCCATGAGGCGTAGGAGGTGAGGATCCCTCCGAGCAGCAGGCCGAGGGCTCCGCCGCCTCCGGAAATGGCGCCGTAGATGCCGAAGGCCCGCCCGCGTTCGCTCGGGTCGGTGAATGTCGTGGTCAGCATGGCGAGGGCGGCCGGAGCGAGCAGGGCGCCGAAGGAGCCTTGGAGCACCCGGGCGAATAACAACATCGTGAAGCTGGTGGAGAAGCCACCGAGGGCCGAGGCGGCGGCGAACCCGGCCAGACCGATCATGAGGGCTCGCTTGCGGCCGAGGATGTCGGAGAGGCGACCGCCGAGCAGCAGCAGGCTGCCAAAGGACAGGGCGTAGCCGGTCACGATCCATTGGCGGTCTGCATTGGAGAAGCTGAGCGCCCGCTGGGCCGTTGGCAGGGCGATATTCACGACGGTGGCGTCTAGTACCACCATGAGCTGGGCCAGGCCCAGCACGGCCAGGATCAGCCACCGCCGATCGTGGTGGGGGTTCTGCGCCGGCGGTGCTTCACCTTCTGCCGGGGCCGTCATCAAATGTTTGGTCATGTCCCTTCCTCACTCTCCGATGAATCTCTCTGGGTCTTGCGTGGCTCCGAGGTGCGCTCGGACGCCCAGACGGACTACTCCGTAGTCCGTGACGGACCATCCAACGCATGGAGCGGGTCGCGTACTTAGGTGGAGGGCTCGAGCAGCTGAAGATCGATCTCGACCTTCACCACATCGCCAAGCGCGACAACGCTGACGCCGGGCGGCAGCGCGAGGTCGATGCCGAAGTCCTTGCGGCGGATCTCGGTTCCGGCTTCGAAGCCGGCGTGACGGGGGCCGACCGGGAGGGATTCGATTCCGCCAAGCTCGACGGCAAGGACAATCGGACGAGTGACGTCGCCGATGGTCAGATCACCCTCGACCTGATACTCCGTTCCAGCTCCCTTCACGCTGGTGGAGCGAAACACCATGGTCGGACGCCGAGCGACGTCGATGATGTCGGGCGAGAGCACGTGGGCGTCCCGGTCCGCGTTGGCGGTGTCGATCGATGCGACGTCAACGGTGGCGCTCACGCTCGTCGTAGCGAGGGTCTCCCCGACGACGACGTCAGCGTCGAAGCGGGTGAAACGGCCCCGCACCTTGGATACTCCGAGGTGACGGATAGTGAATCCGATCGAGGAATGGTTGGTGTCGACCACCCAACGGCCGGGGGTCAAGGGCAGTGTGGCTTTGTCAGGGGTAGTGGTCATGAATCGATGGTGCTCTTTCGCCATCGGTCTGAGAAGGCCATGTTGATCCTGGTACTGACAGGGCCAGGCTGAAGGCAGGCCTATGGGGCATGCTTGTGGTGTGACATCTGTGGCCGAGTTCCTCCGGACCCGCCGCGAACAGCTCCAGCCGGCCGACGTCGGCCTGCCCGACAGCGGGCGCCGACGCACACCCGGGCTCCGCCGAGAGGAGGTCGCCACTCTCGCCGGGATCAGCATCGACTACCTGGTCCGTCTCGAACAGGGCCGCGACACCCGACCGTCAGCGAGCGTGATTGGCGCCCTCGCCGACGCTCTGCGCCTCGACGACGACCAACACCGACAGCTCTCGATGCTGGCTAGGGTCAGCGAGAGCGCGGTCTTGTGTCCGGCGGCTGGGTCGTTAACCCGCGTCGTGGTACCGACGGTGAGGGCGCTCCTCGAGCGATTGGGGACCACACCTGCCTTCGTGGTCGGGCCAGCCAACGACGTGTTAGCCGGGAACCGAGCTTGGGGACGCCTCGTTCGGCCCCTCGGAATGCTCGAGAATGCAGAGCCGAACCTCGCCCGTTACGTGTTCCTTCATCGGGATGCGCGAACGGTCTACCCCGACTGGATGGCGGCGGCCGACGATCAGGTGGCTCGCCTACGTGCGGCCAGCGTTCGCTGGGGTGACAATGAACGCTTCGCCACGCTGATGGATGAGCTGCGTACGGCGACGGACTTCGTGGAGCGCTGGTCCAAGTTCGCGACAACAGAAAGACGCCGGGGTACAACGCGCATTGTGCATCCTGACTTCGGGCGCCTCCGCACCAACTACGAGGTGCTCCTGCCCGCTGAAGTCGACGAGCAACGGCTCATCACCTGGCTCCCAGCCGACGATTCCACCGCCGCTGCTTTTGCAAGCCTGGGCGATACTGCCGCTCCATCGAGTCCCGCGCAGCTTCGTGTCATCGGCTGACGGAACTTGAACCCCGAAAGCAATCGCCTGAGATGGTCTGTCGCAACTCCTGGGGGTCTCTCCTCGTCGGAGCCAGTGCTGGCCCGACGAGCCGACCGGAACACTTTTCGTCGGGCAGGTGGCACTTCAGTTATCGAGCCAGAGCGTCGCGCGAACCCACCGACCCTTCACAGCGGCGGCACCAGCATTCCGGGGGGGGGCTTCAATGGTAGGCAGTTGTACTTGGAGCGTGCTTCCGTTCGCGGCGACTGGACCGCTGTAGCGTGCGTCGTGCGCTGAAGGTACCGGTTGAAATGGGAGCCTGAAGATCTCCTGTTTCACCCTGTTTCGGGTCCGATCTTTTGCTGATTCGTATCGCTAGTGGGTTGAGTGCGCCAAGGTCGTCAGGTGGAGGGGGCTTTCTTACACTCAAATGGGGGAGAGCGAAGGGGGCATTGGGGTGGATGAATTCTGCTCACCCGAGCCGACATTTGTCGACCCAATTAGCCTCGTTACAGCTCTAGTACCGATTGGAGTATCGGCCAGCGTTCATTCGCCTCCGCGGTCCGGCCAAGTAGAAGGCCGAGACTATTGCTCCGATAACCCCGAAGAGGAACCACCCGCCGATCATCCCAACAATCCAAAGTGCCTTCCATTTCGGGTCGAGGGCCAACGCTGGGCGTCGTGCCACATCGATGATTCCCCAGATGACCACCGCGAGCGACGCAAAACTAACGAAGACCAACATGTTTCCTCTTTCTTGCGAAGTGCGGACCGTTCTTACTTCCGAAATGCACTTCGTTCATGTAAGCAGTCTTGTCGCCAAATATCTGAGCACTGTCAGAACTTCATAAATTTCTCATCAGAAAGCACCAACGCGGTTGGCGCAGCTGTCGTTATCGGGTGCTTGTGGTGGCGTGGCTGACGCGGTGCGTTCGAAGCGCCCGCGGTGTGCACTCAGACAGCCGAGTGCGAGACCGGAACGTCCGATAATTCAGAGCTTCTTGCCGTTGCCATTTGTCGCTGCATGGCCCGACTGCACTCCGGCGACCATCATGTCAACGACGGCCTGAGCGAAGCGATCGGTTAAGGGGAGATGGGACTGCAGGAGCCGGTGATATGCAGACCCGAAGAGCAAGTCGAGCATGACGTCCGGGTCTACATCGGCCAGGATCTCTCCTCGCCCGAGCGCCCGATCGAATATGAGGCGGTGTTGTGCCCGGACGCGGGTGACGAAGCGCTCTCGCCAGAGCTCGGCCAAGTCGGGATCCCTCTGGACTTCGGCAATCAGCCCGACCAGCGTGCGGCCCGTCACCGTTCCCTTCACCGTCCTGATCCAGCTGCGAAGAGCAGCGAGGAGGTCGCCTCGCAGGGATCCGGTGTCCGGGGTCGGTTGGCGAGCAAGGAAGTTAGCCGTGAAGGCTTCGAAGACCAACATGCCCTTCGTCGGCCACCACCGGTAGATGGTGGCTTTGCTCACCCCGCCTCGTTGCGCCACCTCATCCATGGTCAGGTCGACAAAGCCGCGCTCCTCCAGGATCTCGTTTGCGGCTTCGAGGATGGCGCGATGGGAGCGTTCGCTGCGGGGCCGACCTCGTGGGACGGGTGCCGAAATCGTGGGTTCACTCATAGTTGACATGATACCACAGTAAGAATACGATACGTATCGTACCGTAAGGACAGGAGGTGACCGTGACTGCAGTGCAGACCGACCGAGAGGCCCGCCGGTGGTATGCCCGCACTGCCACGCTCGAGATCGGCGATTTGAGGGATGACCCCTCGCAGGTGTCGATTCCTTCCGCGACGTTGGCTTCGGTCGCGGTGGCCAGCGGGAATGAGCGAGCGACCGGACTATCGAAGCCCGCGCTCGCCTTGGTCCTGGTGGCGTCATTCATGGTCGTCCTGGATTTCAGCATCGTGAATGTTGCGCTGCCCTCCATCCGCCAAGCCCTTGGCTTCGGAGGCGATTCGGTGCAGTGGGTCGTGACGGCCTACGCCATCACCTTCGGTGGCCTCTTGGTCCTGGGCGGTCGCATTGCCGACACATTGGGTCGGCGATCCCTGTTCGTCGTCGGACTGCTGGTGTTCGCCGGCTCCTCGCTGGCTGCCGGATTGACCGATGACGCGGCCCTCTTAGTGGCTGCTCGCGCCATCCAGGGAGTCGGAGCAGCGATCGTGGCGCCCGCATCGTTGTCGCTCATTACGGCGCGCATTGCCGAAGGACCTCGGCGCACCCGTGCTCTGGGCTTGTACGGTGCCACGGCTTCGATCGGGTTCGTGGCGGGTCAGGTTCTGGGCGGGGTGCTCGTGCAGTACACCAGCTGGAGATCGATCTTCCTCCTCAATATCCCAGTGGGTGTCGTCGTCGCCGTCGCCACCCCTCGCCTTATCGCCCCGGACCGCCCAAGTTCGAGGTCGGCCCATCTAGACGTGACTGGCGGGATCTTGGTCACGCTCGCAGTAGCGGCCGCCGTGTTCGCCATTTCTGAGGGCTCGGCCCTGGGGTGGATGCAGCCGGTCGTGGCGGGGGCCCTGTTCGTCACTGTGGTAGCGCTGACTGGTTTCGTCGCCGTGGAGCGCGCGCATGCTGAACCGCTCATCGACCTCGGTCTGCTCCGGCAGCGAGGACTGCGGACGGTTGGCATCCTCACATTTCTACTGGGCGCCTGGAATGCAGGAGAATTGGTGGTCCTGTCGGTCTACTTGCAGCAGACGCTGCACGACTCGCCGTTGGAAGCCGGACTGGTGATCGCACCTCAAGGGGTGGTCGGCTTCATCACCGCCATGTTCGGTGCGCGCGTCATCCGACGTTTCGGGATGCGGACCCTGCTGGTGGTGGCCACGGCGTCCACCGGCGTCGGGTTTCTGATCCTCGCCCACCTGCCGATGAGTGGCCACTACAGCCCGGTGTTCGCCGCAGTCGTGCTGGTGGGGGTCGGGACCGTGGGCACCGTGTTCGCAACGACGGTTATGGCGGCCAGCGGTATGGCCGAAGCCAATCAGGGCTTGGTCGGCGGCGTGGTGAATACCACCCGGCAGGTTGGTGCCGCGGTGGGCGTGGCCGCTCTGGTTGCCATTGCCGAGGGCACACATGCGCGCGCCGGCATCGCCACGATCGGCGGCGACCGCACCGCCATGTTGGTCGCGGCACTGGTGGCGCTCGGCGGGACCGTTGTCGCCTGGTTCGGGGCACGACCCGCGACGACATCGGATCTCTCGGCAGCATCAACGGACATTCCGATCTCGAAAAGGAGGACACAATGAAACACACCATCTTGGGTAAGAGCGGCCTCGACGTCTCTCGGATCGCCTTCGGCACCTGGCAACTTGGTGGCGACTGGGGACCGACTGACACGGTGGCCGCGATGGAAGCCATCCGGCGGGCCGCGGACAACGGCGTCACCTTCTTCGACACGGCCCAGGCTTATGGCTTCGGCCAGTCCGAGCAGCTCTTGGCGGTCGCGTTGCGCCACTTGCCCCGTGAGCAGCTCGTCATCGCCACCAAGGGCGGCCTGCGCCCATCCGGCAACGGCGTCGCACGCGATGCCAGCCCGGCGTGGATCGAAAAGGGCGTGGACGCCAGCCTGCGAGCGCTAGGCACTGAGTACATCGATTTGTTCCAGATGCACTGGCCTGACCCGGCGACACCGTTCGAGGAGACGGCAGAGGCGTTGGCTAAGTTGATCGCCGACGGCAAGATCCGACACGTCGGGATGTCGAACTTCGATGTCGAGCAGATAGAGACGTTCAGCGCCACGCTGCCCGTCGAGACATTGCAGCCCCCCTACCATCTGTTCCGACGAGACATCGAGGCCGAGGTGCTGCCCTATACGGCGGCGAACGATATCGGCGTCTTGGTCTACGGGCCCTTGGCCCACGGATTGCTAGGCGGACACCTCGGACCCGACGCTACATTCGCACCGGGGGACTGCCGAGCGAAGAGCCCCATGTTCTGTGGCCAGACCTTTGCTCGCAATCTTCGCGTGGTGGCGCAGTTGGAGAAACTGGCGACCCAGGAGTTGGGGATCACCCTGGCCCAGTTGGCGACCGCATGGACATTGGCCAACCCGGCGGTCCATGTCGCCATTGTCGGCACCCGCAACGCCGAGCACGTCGACGAGGCCTTGGCGGCCGCCGAGATCGACCTCGATGACGAGGTGATGCAGCGCATCAACCTGATCATGGCCGACGCCACACCCGTGTCCGGCCCTTCGCCCGAGATGATGTGAGAGGAGCGGTCATGAGTGTGCAACTGCTTGATGGACGGGTCACATCTTCGAGTGAGGCCGATATCGACGACGCCTGGCACGAACCGGTCGGCCGTGCTGTCGTGTGGACGGCCGCTATCACGGCGCTGGGCGGCCTGCTCTTCGGTTACGACACCGGCGTCGTCTCGGGTGCGCTGCTGTTCCTCCATACGAGCTTCGGGAACGTGAGCTCGTTCGACAAGGAGCTGGTCACCGGACTGCTCCTGGTCGGAGCGGCGGTGGGGGCATTCGGCTCGGGAAGGCTCTCCGACACGCTGGGCCGGCGGCCCGTTATTTTGATCACGGCCGTCGTCTTCGTGCTGGGCGTGCTGGGAGCAGCCTTCTCGCCGACCCTGTGGTTCCTCATCGTTATGAGGTTCGTCATCGGACTGGCCGTCGGCTCGGCGTCCATGGCTGTGCCGCTCTACATCAGCGAGGTGGCTCCGCCCCGGGTGCGCGGAGCGCTCGTGAGCTTCAACCAGCTCGCCCTCACGTCGGGGATCCTCATCGCCTTTTTGGTCGATTACGCTCTGAGTTCGAGCGCAGCCTGGCGGCTCATGTTCGGCCTGGCCGCCATACCGGCCGTCTTGCTCTTCGTCGGCATGTTGACCCAGGCCGAGAGTCCCGTCTGGTTGGTGACCCACGGGCGAATCGCCGATGCTCGCAGGGTGCTCACCCGCGTCCGCAGCGCCGACCATGACGTCGAGGGCGAGATAGAAGACATCAGCTCGCTCACCAACAACAAGGTGAGCTACCGCGAGCTCCTTCAGCCCGGTATGCGCAAACTGGTCGTGATCGGTGTCCTCTTGGCGGTCTTTCAGCAGATCACCGGGATCAACACGGTCATCTACTACGCGCCGACCCTGCTCCATCAGGCCGGCCTCGGAAACTCGGCTTCGCTCTTGGCCAATGTCGGCAACGGCATCGTTAATGTCGGGATGACCGTGGTCGCCATACGGCTCATCGACAAGGTAGGGCGGCGCGTCCTGTTGCTCAGTGGCACCATCGGTATGGCGATCGCACTCATCGTCGTGGCAGCCACCTTCGCTCTCAGCGGCACTACCCTCGGGCACACGGCAGCCATCGTGGCCGTGGCGAGTCTCGCCGTTTACACGGGGTCCTNNTCAGCGAGATCTACCCGGCGCGCATCCGCGGCAAGTCGATGAGCATCGCCACTATCGCCAACTGGGCGGCGAACTTCGTCGTGGCCGTGTCGTTCCTCACCTTGCTCAACGCCATCTCGAATGCCGGAACCTTCTTCTTGATGGGGTTCTTGAGCCTCGTGGCCGTGGCGTACTTTTGGAAGAAGGTGCCAGAGACAGAGGGACTGACACTCGAGGAGATCGAACGAGAGATGGCCTAGTCACGCCGCCGGAAAGATCAGAGTTGAGTTCAAAGAAAGGACAAGAAAATGACCGATTCGAATGACCAAAAAGAGCCGATGCCCGAGGTGGCCGTGATCGGGACGGGTACCATGGGAACGGCGATGGCCCGCCGGCTCCTCGGTGCCCGAATGGACGTGCACGTGTGGTCGCGGCATCCGGCCTCAACAATGCCGCTGGTCGACCTCGGCGCCACCGCCTTTGATGCGGCCTCGGACGCCGCTAGGGACGTGGACGTGGTCATCACCATGCTGGCGACAGCCGAAGCGACGGCCGACGTTATGTTCGACGGGCACGCTCTTGATGCCATGAAACCGGGGTCCATCTGGGTCCAGATGGCCACGATCGGCGTCGAGGTGACCCAGCGGCTGGTCNNTTGTCGACGCGCCGGTATCGGGGAGCCGGGAACCGGCAGAGAAGGGTCAGCTCCTCATCCTGGCGTCGGGTCCGCACGCGGCGGCCCAATCGCTCGAGCCAGTCTTCGGGGCGTTGGGCAGAGCCACGCTCTGGCTAGGTCCGGCGGGCGCGGGCAGCGCGATGAAGCTCGTCCTCAACACATGGTTGGCCTTCCAGACCGAAGGGGCGGCCGAGGCGGCCGCCCTGGCGGAGCGCCTGGGCGTGCCCACCTCAGCACTGCTCGACGTCTTGCGCGACAACCCACTGGCGTCGCCTTACGCGCTGGGCAAACTCGCCCGGATGCTCGAGCAGGACTTCGACGCCGACTTCGCGTTGGATTGGGCCTTGAAAGACCTCGACCTGGTGGCCAAAGAAGCCGGCGCCAAGGCTGCCCCAGTGGCCTCCGCCATCGCGGAGCGGTGGCGGGGACTGGTGCAAAACGGCTCGAGTGGACTCGACGTGAGCGCTGCTCGGCAGGGACTTGGAGGGGATGCTCCGGTTCGTCGGAGCGCGCGTGGGCCCGCATGGATCGTCGCAGATCGGGTGGCGTTGGACACTCGCCAACCCGTTTCGACGTATGAGTGTCGACCTGGAGTCTTCATCCCCGACGCCAGCCGACGAAGCGCGGTTTCGAGCACTCGTCGGGATCTGACCGACCTGCTTTNNGCTCCCACTCGTTTGCACGGTGAGCAATTCGATTTGCTCAAGAAGTCTTACTGCCTAATCTCTGAGTGCTCTCCGAATTCCGTCAATTACTGATCAAAAAGCGGCAGCTCTCGGCCGACTCGTCCCGGCGTTCCGGTTGGTCGGCCGTCCACCGCATTCCCGCTCTTGAAAGACTCAGCCATCTGCCGAAAGAGACCTACCTGCGTCACAGGCCGTCTGCAGGGATCNNTCTCTAAGTAGCTAATGAGTAAGAGGAGCCACATCATGAACGACTACGACCCGACAAGCACTGAGGAGACGGCCTCTCCCTCTCGTCCCATATCCATCGCGACGTCAGAACCGTCAGATGCTGCAGGTTCAGGTGACGCCGGAGCCGCGGCACCTTCGCCAGTGTCTTCGCCGGACTGGTCGTCCGCGGTGACCGTGGCCAAACAGGCACGTGAGCGTCGGGTACGGCGATTGCTGTCGAAACGAAAGGGTCGATTGCTCTTGGCTGCTGCGGTAATGAGTCCGGCGATTGGACTTTCAGTCGGTCTCGCTTCGTCCCCCTCGGCGTCAGCAACGCAACCCGCGTCCAGCAACCACTCGGCCGGCGCTACCGGAAGCGCCGGCGGGGGATCCAACGCTCGGTCTGGCCCAGCCGCAGGTGGATCATCCGGCACGGTCGG
>PKYA01000196.1 GCA_003133545.1 Acidimicrobiaceae bacterium
CCCGTCGAGGTCGAGGTGGAGAAGAGGCTGGGCATCACGGGCAAGAAGCAGATAGAGGATGAAATCGGCATCGCCGAGTTCGTTCGCCTCTGTCGCGAGTCGGTCTACACCTATGTCGACGAGTTCACCCGCTTGACCACCCGCATCGGGTACTGGCTCGACACGGATGCGGCCTACTGGACGCTCGATCCGACCTACATCGAGTCAGTCTGGTGGCACCTGCGCCAACTCTTCGACCAGGGTCTCCTCTACGAGGATCTCAAGGTCGTCCCCTACTGCCCCCGCTGCGGGACGGCGCTGTCGAGCCACGAACTGGGCCAGCCCGGTGTCTACAGCGACGAAGAGGACGAGTCGGCCTACGTGCGATTCCCGATCACGGACCCGGAGCCGGCGGTGCTCGGTGCGGCCCAAGCGCTGGCCGTCTGGACCACCACGCCGTGGACGCTGCTGTCCAACACCGGGGTGGCGGTGAACCCGGACCTCACCTATGCCGTCGTGGACGGGTTGGTCATGGCCGAGGACCTGGTCGACGACGTGCTGGGCGAGGGCGCACGTGCCCGCATCAGCGGGCGCATCGCCGGCAGCGCCTTGGTGGGCCTGCGCTACCAGCGTCCCTTCGACGATCTGGCGCCGCCCCCCGGGGCCGACGGCTGGCGCGTGGTCCCGGCCGGTTACGTGACAACCGAAGAGGGGACGGGGCTCGTGCACCTGGCCCCTGCCTTCGGTGAGATCGACCGCCAGATCGGGCGCGACAACGGGCTCCCGTCGTTGAATCCGGTGGGGCCTGACGGCCGCTTCACCGAGGACATCCCGTGGCTGGCCGGCCAGGCGGTGCGCGTCGCCAACACCGTCATCAACGATCGGCTGGAGGCGTCGGGCCTCCTGCTGCGGCGCTATCCCTATGTGCACTCGTACCCGCATTGCTGGAGATGCGGTACCCCCCTTATCTATTGGGGCAAGCCGAGTTGGTACGTCGCCACCTCCACCCGCAAGGACGACCTGCTGGCCGCTAATGCGACCATCGACTGGCACCCGGCCTACATCCGCGACGGCCGCTTCGGTGAGTGGCTGTCCAACAACGTCGACTGGGCGCTCTCCCGTGACCGCTACTGGGGCACCCCGCTGCCGATCTGGCGCTGTGCGCACGGCCACACCCATTGCGTCGGCTCGCTGGCCGAACTGTCGTCGCTGTGTGGCCGCGACGTGACCGGCATCGACCCCCACCGGCCGGTCATCGATGAGGTGGAATTCGCCTGCCCCGAGTGCGCCACCGACGGGCTGCCGGACGAGGACACGACAGCGCGGCGGGTGGCGCCCGTCATCGATGCCTGGTTCGACTCGGGCTCGATGCCGGCGGCCCAGGTGGGCTATCCCCACGTCGCGGGATCGGCGGAGGCGTTCTCCTTCCCGGCCGATTTCATCTCCGAGGCGATCGACCAGACGCGGGGCTGGTTCTACTCCTTGTTGGCCGTCAACACCCTGGTGTTCGGCCAGAGCCCGTACACGCACGTGGTCTGCCTGGGACACATCATCGACGCTGACGGCCGCAAGATGTCCAAGTCACTGGGCAACATCATCGATCCCTGGACCATTCTCGACACCAGGGGAGCGGATGCCCTGCGGTGGTGGATGTTCAGCCAGGGCTCACCTTGGACGCCCACGCGCGCCAGCCTGGGTGCCATCGACACGGCACTGCGCGACATGCTGCTCAAGCTGTGGAACACGTTCAGCTTCTTCACCACGTATGCCTCGTTGAACGGCTTCGACCCGTCCGACCCTGGGGTGCCGCCACTGGCGGAGCGGGGCGAGCTCGACCGCTGGATCCTGTCCCGTCTGGCCAGCACCGGCGTCACGATGACCACGGCGCTCGAGGGCTACGAGCCGCTCGACGCCGCCTCCGCGCTGGGCGCCTTGGTCGACGACCTCTCCAACTGGTACGTGCGCCGGAGCCGCCGCCGTTTCTGGCGCACCGACCCCGACGCTCCTCCGGGGGACACACTCAGCGCCCAGGCGACGCTGCACGAGGCGCTGCGCGCCATTGCGCTCTTGCTGGCTCCCTTCTGCCCATTCGTCGCCGATGTCGTGTGGCGCGCGCTGTGTGGGGCCGATGCGAGCCAGTCGGTGCATCTGGCTGACTGGCCCGCATTCGGAGAGGACATGGTCGACCGCGATCTCGAGGCGCAGATGGACCTGGCTCGCCGCCTCACCTCCCTCGGGCGCGCCGCCCGCAGCGAGGCCGGGGTAAGGGTGCGCCAGCCCCTCTCGCGGGCCCTCGTCTTCCTGCCGTCGGGCGCACCCCCGATCCTCTATGACATCGTCGCCGAGGAGCTCAACGTCGACGAGATCGACGTGGCCGACGAGCTGAGCGAGGTGCTCGAGTTCGAACTGTCCGCCAATTTCCGCACGCTCGGACCACGCCTGCTGGACCGGGCGAAGGACGTGCGACCGGCTCTGGCCGCGCTCGACAGTGCCGCTGCCGCAGCGGCGCTCGAAGCCGGGGAGCCGATCACGGTCGACCTGCCGGGAGGGGCGGTGGAGCTCGGTCCCGATGACGTGCAGCTGCGGATCCGCGGGCAGCAGGGATTTGCCGTCTCGCGCGAGGGGGGAGAGGTGGTGGCGCTCGACCTGACGCTCGACGAATCCCTCCGCCACCGCGGCCTGGCTCGTGAAGTGGTCAGGCTGGTGCAGGAGTTACGAAAGAGCAGTGGGCTCGACGTGTCCGACCGCATCCACCTCCACTTCGTGGGGCTGGATATGTTGGTGGGGCATTTCGATTACATCGCCCGCGAGGTCCTGGCGGTGGACATCGTGATCGGCCCGGGCGAGGGCGAGGGCACCCCGTTGGAGCTGGAGACCGAAGAGGGCAGGTTCACGGCGCGCGTCTGGTTGCGCAAGGCCGAGGGCGCGTAGCTCGCGGCTCAGTGCCGGCGCTGGCGCCGACAGGCTCGCCGACGCGCTCAGCAGCCCGGGCGCGCCAACTTGGAGAGGGCAACGGTCAGCGCGGCGCGGTCCTTGTCGTCCAGGGGTGCCATCAGGTGCCGGTCAATGCCCTCGATGTGCGCGGCGATCGCCCGGCCGAGCGTGGACCGACCGGTGGGCGTCAGCACGACGTGGACGCTGCGACGATCCGAAGGGCAGTTCTGGCGGGCCACCATTCCGGCCTCCACCATCCGGTCCACCAACCGGGTGACCCCACCGGTGGTCAGCGCTACCTCGGTGCTCAGCTTGCTCATGGTGAGCCGTCCCTCGGGTGCCGCGCCGATGTGCAGGAGCACGTCGAACCAGACCATCGGGATGCCGACGGACTCCTCGAGCTCGCGCCCCAGCAGGTAGGAGAGCCGGCGCTGCGCGCCCACCAGCAGGCCCATGAGCCGCAGGCGCCCGTCGTCGATGCCCGCCAGGATCTCGCACGTGCCGCCCACGGCGCGAGCGTCGTCGTGTACCGCATCGCCCTGCTCGGGGAAAGTCGCAGTGCTCATATCGCTCCCTCAATCTGCACGATCGTACCACGCAACCGTGGTTACCTGATTGCGGAGTATCTGTTTGACAAGTATCTGTTTAATCAGATACTATCGCATCAACAAAGTACGCACCACCCCTAAGGAGGCCCAAATGGCTATAATCACCCAGCCCAAAGTCGGCACGTACGCTATCGACCCTGCGCACACAGAGGTCGGGTTCGTAGCCCGCCACCTGGTGGGCACCAAGGTGCGTGGCCGTTTCGCCGAATTCTCCGGCGCGTTCACCGTGGCCGAGAACCCCGAGGATTCCACACTGGAGGCAGAGGTAAAGGCCGCCAGCATCCACACCAACCAGAACATGCGTGATGACCACCTGCGCACGAACGACTTCTTGGACGTCGAGAACCACCCGACCCTCACCCTGAAGAGCACCGGCCTCAAGAAGGTGAGTGACACGGACTGGAAGCTGTCCACCGACCTCACCATCCGTGGCGTCACCAAGCCGGTGGAGTTCGACCTGGAGTACCTGGGCGAAGGCCCCGCCATGGCCGAGGGCAAGTCAGTCGTGGCGTTCTCCGCCGTCGGCGAGATCGACCGGCGCGACTTCGGGGTGACCTTCAACCACGCGCTGCTCGACGGCAGTGTCGTCGTCGGCAACAAGGTCAAGATCGAGCTGGAAGTCGAAGCCGGCCTGGCCGAGTAGGTCAAGAACGCGCCGGCTGACGGCGCGCCGGCCCACGATGGGTGGGTCGGGCGCCGTGCGCCGGGGTTACGCTTCGGCGGCATGCGGACCACGTCGGTGCCGACCCTGCCGGCCGCCGCGCCCACGCCCTTGCGGGCCGTGGCCGAGGCGGGCCCGGAAGAGAGCTATGCGCTCGCGGTCGATCTGGGTACCGGCGGGCCCAAGGTGGCCGTCATCTCGGCCCGGGGCCGGATCGCCGCCCACGCCTTCGAGAAGGTCGGCATCGCGCTGGGTGACGACGGGGCGGCCGAACAGGAGCCCGAGGAGTGGTGGCGGGCCATCGTCGCCGCGGGCCGGCGCGCCCTGGCGGAGAGCGGCGTGGCGCCCGAGCGAGTCGTCGGTGTCGGCTGCACGGCGCAGTGGTCCGGCACGGTCGCGGTGGGGGAAGACGGTCGCGCCATCGGCCCCTCCATCATCTGGCTGGATTCCCGCGGGGCCGGCGCAGTCACGCGTGTGGTGCGGGGGGCGCTGAACGTCCAGGGCTACTCCGCTCCGAAACTCGCCCGCTGGGTGCGCCGCACCGGGGGCATTCCGAGCCTGTCCGGCAAGGACCCGGTAGGCCACATCCACTTCCTGCGCGAGGAACGCCAAGACGTCTACAGCGCCACGGCCGTCTTTCTCGAGCCCGTGGACTATCTCGGCCTGCGCCTGACCGGCTTGGCCCGGGCGTCGCACGACTCCATCACCCTGCACTGGGTCACCGACAACCGGGACATCGATGCCATCGCGTACGACGACAGCCTCCTCGAGATGGCGGGGCTCGAGAGAAGGACCCTGCCCGAACTCGTGCCCACCGGAAGTGTCCTCGGCGGGTTGACGCCGGCCGCGGCGGCCGAGCTCGGCCTCCTGGCCGGCACCCCTGTCGTGGCCGGCACCGGGGACCTGCACTCGGCGGCTGTCGGGTCGGGTGCGGTGGATGACTTCGCCGGGCACCTCTACATCGGGACCTCCAGCTGGATCAGCTGCCATGTCCCTTTCAAGAAGACGGACGCGTTGACCAACATCGCTTCGATCCCCTCGGGCCTTCCCGGGCGCTACCTCGTGGCGGACGAGCACGAGACGGGAGGGGCCTGCCTGACCTGGTTACGGGACAACCTGCTCTTCCCGAGGGACGCGCTCGACGCCGGCGCCACGGTGCCCGACGACGCCTTCGCGTTGCTCAACGAGACCGCCGCCGGTGTCGCCCCCGGTGCCCGCGGGATCCTGTTCACCCCATGGTTGAACGGGGAGCGATCCCCGGTCGACGACCACACCATCCGCGGGGGCTTTCACAACATCTCGCTCTCGTCCACCCGCGCCGACATGGTGCGGGCCGTCTTCGAGGGCGTCGCCCTCAATTCGGCCTGGTTGCTCGGCGCCGTGGAGAAGTACACCAAGAGGCGTTTCGCCTCCCTCGCGTTCGTGGGCGGTGGCGCCAACTCGGACCTGTGGTCACAGATCCATGCCGACGTGATGGGACGGACCATCAGCCAGATCGCCGACCCGGTGCTGGCCAACGTGCGGGGGGCCGGCCTTCTCACGCACCGTGCGCTGGGTCACCTGACCCTGGCCGACGTCCCCGCCATGGTGGCGGTGAAGGCCGTCTACACGCCCGACGAAGCGGCAAGCGCCGTCTATGCACCCCTCCTCAAGGAGTTCGTCAACCTTTATGAGAAGACGAAGGGCATCCACAAACGGTTGAACGGCGCCCGCGTGAGCGGGCACGGGGCCTGAGGCGCCCGCGCCGCGCCCGTACGCACGGCGCGACCTTCAGCCGCCGGGAGGGAGCAGGAGCAGGTCCTCTATCTGCAGCGGGTCCTTCCAGGCCCCCAGGAGCTCGCTCGCCGAAGTGGGGGGGTCGGGGTGGCCCGTCTCGCGGTTGAGGAGCGAGATGCGGTAGCCGAGCGCCTCGAACCCGGCGAGGTACTCCGCCCCGCTGAGGCCCGACACCCGCGGCAGCATCTCGAGGCTGAGCTCGGTGGCCACGACCGGCCGCCAGGTCTCGAGCAGGCGCTGGGCCCCGGCCACCACCCGGCCTTCGGCCCCTTCCACATCGATCTTCAAGAAATGGACGGGTCCCTCGACGAGATCGTCGAGGGCGAACGTGGGCACGATCTCGCTCCAACCCGACGCCAGGCTGGTGGCGTCCTCGGCCACCAGCCCCGCGTTCGAGCCGAAGTGCCCCGACAGGTTCGACCAACCCCGGGACCGGTCGAGTGCCAACGGGAGCACCTCCACGTTGTGGGCCTGGTTGGCCTCGACGGAGAGGAGGATGAGCCGGCAGTTCTCCGAGCTCGGCTCAATCGCCACGACGCGGCCGGCCGCGCCCACGAGCACGGAGGCCAGCATGGTGTACAGCCCGACGTTGGCCCCCACGTCGACCACCGTCATGCCCGGCCGGCAGAACTGGCGGAACACCGGGATCAGGTGTGCCTCGTAGTTGCCGTTGAGCAGAGGCTGGGACACCGCACCGTCGTCGCGGTCGAGGCACAGGGTCACCCCTTCGTCGATGCGGTGCCTGATGATGTCGTCGGGGCCGAAGCGGATGCTCATTGGTGACGGCGAGAACTGACGGTCGATGGTGCTCAGTATCTGCCGCAAGCCGTGCAGGTCGAAGACGGCGTCGCCCACCAGCCCGTGCGCGTGCGCATGCAGATCGGCGGGATCCCGCGTCGGGTAGAGCATCCCGAGCGCCCCGTCGACGGCGATCGCGCCGGCCGGCACGCCGTCCGTGGGCGAGCCGGCCGCCCGATCGGTCCCGCCGAGGAGGGAGATGAGCTTGCGGCGCAGGCGGCGGGGTAGGCGCACTAGATCCTTTCGAAGTTGCGCGCCAGCTCCCAGTCCGACACGTGCCGGTTGGCCGCCTCCCACTCTTGTTGCGCGGTGTTGAGCAGGTGGTGGTGGACGTCGGGACCGAACGCCTCGGCGGCCACCTCCGAGCCCGCCAGCTCGGCGATGGCCTCCACGAGGGTGGAGGGGATCCGGGGCACATCGGCCGCTGTGTAGGCGTTCGTCGGGTAGGCCTCGGGCAGCTCGAGCTCGTGATCGATCCCATAGAGGCCGGCCGCGATGCAGGCGGCCACCACCAGGTACGGGTTGACGTCGGCCCCCGGCACCCGGCTCTCGATCCGCCGCCCGGCGCCGTGTCCCACCACGCGGAAGCCGCAGGTGCGGTTGTCCTCCCCCCACACCACCGCCGTGGGCGCCCAGCTCCCGGGCACGTAGCGCCGGTACGAGTTCAGCGTGGGAGCGGCGCACCAGGCCAGCTGGCGGGCGGCGTGGAGCTGCCCGGCGAGAAAGCGGCGCCCCACGGTGGAGAGGCCGGTGGCGTGCGCGGCGTCGGCCATCAGGGGCTCGCCCGTGGTGCTGTCCCACAAGCTGTTGTGCACGTGGCACGACGAGCCGACATCGTCCATGGTCCACTTGGCCATGAACGTGGCGGCGCGCCCCTCTTGGGCGGCGATCTCCTTGATCCCGTTCTTGAAGACGAGGTGCCGATCCGCCGTCTCGAGCGCGCCGGCGTAGGTCACGTTCACCTCGTGCTGGCCGCGACCGGCCTCGCCCTTGGAGAACTCCACCGGGATGTCGGCGGCGCACATCTCGTGGCGGATGCGCCGCAGGATGTACTCCTCGCGCGAGGTCTGCAGCAGCTGGTAGTCCTCAATGGTCTGCGAGTGCGGCGTCAGGCCCTTCCACCCCTTTGCGTGGGCCTCCTCGTAGGTGTCGCGGAAGAGGAAGAACTCGAGCTCGGTGGCGCTCGAGACCCGGAAGCCCCGCTCGACGGCCCGGGCGATCTGCCGGCGCAGGATCTGCCGGGGCGACACCTCCACCGGCGTCCCCGCCTCGTCGGTGAGGTCGCCGATCACCATGGCCGTGCCGGGAAGCCACGGGATGTGGCGGGCGGTGCTGAAGTCGGGATGGGCCACGACATCCCCGTAGCCCAGGTCCCAGTTGGCGAAGCGGTAGCCCGGGAGCGGGGTCATGTCGATGTCGACGGCCAGCAGGTAGTCGCAGACCTCGATCCCGTGCTCGGCCACGTGGGCGCTGAAGAAATCAGGCGTCACCCGTTTGCCCACCGGTCGACCGTGCATGTCGGGAAAGGCCAACACGACGGTGTCGATGGATCCGTCGGCAATCCCATTGGCGATCAGCTCTTGTCCGGGCATGACGCATGATGGCGTGCCTGCGGGGCAGCGTCCAACGGTTTTGTACGCTAGGACCGTGCGAGCCGTCACCGACCGCGCGGGCCCGCATCAGAAAGAAGCGTCCGTGACGATCCCCCTCATCGGTATCTCCACCTACGTCGCCAACGCCGCCTGGGGGGCGTGGGAACGCCCTGCCGCGGTCCTGCCCGAGTCCTACTACGAGCTGGTGGCCGCCGCCGGCGGGCGCCCGGTGCTGCTCCCGCCGCCGCGGAGCGCCGCCGGAGGCCCGGGCTCCGGTGCCGCCGCGGTGATCGCCGCGGTCGACGGCCTGGTGCTGACGGGCGGGGGTGACGTCGACCCGGCGGCGTACGGGGAGACGCGAGAACCCGAGGTGGCCGGGGTCAACGCGATCCGGGACGACAGCGAGCGGGCGCTCCTGTCCGCTGCGCTGGAGGTCGGCCTCCCGGTGCTCGCGGTCTGCCGGGGCTGCCAGATCCTCAACGTCGAGCTCGGGGGCACGCTGCACCAGCACCTGCCCGATGTGGTGGGTAACGAGCGGCACCGTCGCGCTCCATCGGTGTTCGGCGACGTGGAGGTCACCACCGTGCCGGGCACCGTGGTGGCATCGGTCTTCGGGAGCACGACGACAGTGCTGTGCTCACATCATCAGTCGATCAACGTGCTGGGCACCGGCTTGGTGGCGACCGCGCACGCCGAAGACGGGGTCATCGAGGCAGTCGAGCTCCCGGACGCGCCCTTCGTGCTGGGCGTGCAGTGGCACCCCGAGGAGGGCGGCGACCAGCGACCGTTCGACGCGCTCGTCGCCGCAGCCCGCGCCCACCAGGCGCAGCGCCTGGCCATGGAGCGCGCCTGACCGCGGAGCGGCGCAGTAGTGTCTCCCCCCATGCCGAAGAGCGGTGCCCGCAAAGTGGTGAAGCCGGTCGCCGCCGCCGTCGGCATTTTGGGGACGATGGCCAGCATCTGGTGGTTCGCCCTCAAGCCCCGCCGCAAGTCCAAGTCCGAAAAGGCCTGAGCCGCCCGGGACGAAAGCCGCCTGGGACGACAGCCGCTCGGGACGACAGCCGCTCGGGAGTGGCGGCTCACGCGCCGGCGGGGCGGCCGCCCTCCACCATCTTGGGTAGCACCTCGCTGATGGAGCCGAAGACGACGACATCGGCCAGCCGGTCCAACTCGGTGGGCCCGCCGTTGACGATCACCACAGCGGCGCCGGCGCGCGCCGCGATCGGCACCACGCCGGCGGCGGGGTAGACGGCCAGCGTCGATCCCACGGCCAAGAGAAGGTCGCAGCGGCTGGCCGCCGACTCGGCGCGGGCCAAGTCGCGGGCGACGAGGCTCTGGCCGAAGCTGATCGTGGCCGACTTGAGGATCCCGCCGCAGGCTCGCCCGCCGGGCCCTCCCTCGTCACAGGTGGGATCCGTCTCGCCGGCGCGCACGCGGTCGTGCACGGGCTCGGCGGCTTGGCGATGCCCGCAGCGCAGGCAGACGATCTCGGCGGAGTTGCCGTGGATCTCCACGATGCGGGCGGGGTCGGTGCCGGCCTTTTGGTGCAGTCCGTCGATGTTCTGCGTCACGAGCAGGTCCAGCCGGCCGGAGCGTTCGAGCGTGACCAGGGCGCGGTGGCCCGGATTGGGCTCTGCCGCCAGTAGGGGTGAGGTCAGGCGGTTCTGCCAGGCCCGGCGCCGCACGGCGGGGTCGCCCAGATACACGTCGAGGTTGGCCGCCCTCTCGGCCTCCGGATCCTTCGTCCACACCCCGTTGGGCCCGCGGAAGTCGGGGATGCCCGAGTCGGTGGAGATGCCGGCCCCGGAGAGCACGACGATCCGCCGCGCCCGCTCCACCAACGCGCCGGCCCTTCCCACGTCGTCGCCCTGCATCAGCCTCCATCGTCGCACGGGGAGGAGGCGAGAGGGGCGGTCACTACGCTGACCCACGGTGAAGAGCGACGCGCCCACGGTGGAGGTGCTGACCGCGCCCGAAGCCGAGGAGCGCCAGCGCCGCGCCGCCGGCGCGTTGCGGCTGTCGGGCTGCCGCCCGGGCGATCGGGTCGTCTTCTGCCTCGGGTCGTCGGCCGACCTCATCTGCGCCGTGCTCGGTGCGGCCCGGACCGGCCTGATCCCCGTCTTGTTGAACGCCACCTTGACCGACGGCGAGCGGGACCGCCTGATCGACGACGCCGGGCCCTCGTGGCGCGTGCTCTCGCTGCCGGCGCTGTCCGCTCTGATGGAGGGCCCGCCGGCGGAGTTGTCGCCCTATCCGCTGACCCGGCCGATGCACTACACCTCGGGCACCACGGGGCGGCCCAAGGGGGTCACGACCGGGTTGTGGGACGAGGCGACGGCTCGGGCGGTGTGCGAGGACGAGGCGGCGGTGTGGCACTTCGACCCGCACGACCTGCACATGGTCTGCTCGCCGATGTACCACACCGTGTCGGTGCGGTTCTCCGCAGGCACCCTGTTGGCGGGGGGCTCGCTGGCCGTCCTCAGCCGCTTCGACGCCGCGACCGCGCTTGACGTCCTGCGCCGCCTGCGCCCGACCACGGCGTTCTTGGTCCCGACCCATCTGCAGCGGCTCGTGTCCGCGCCCGAACTCGGCGAGGAGGAGCACTTCGATTCGCTGCGCCTCCTGGCCCACGCCGGCGCCCCCTGCCCGGCGCCGCTGAAGCGGGCCACCATGGCGCGGGTTCGGCCCGGATCGCTGTGGGAGTTCTACGGGTCGACCGAGGCCCAGTTCACCGTGTGCAGCCCCGACGAGTGGCTGGCGCACCCGGGCACGGTCGGGCGGGCCCGCCCGGGGCGGCGCCTGTCGATCACGCCCATAGACGACGGGCAGCCCGACGACGGGGACGACCCCGGGGGCTCGACCGGCGATGCCGGCACCATCTGGTGCGACATGCCGGCCTTCGCCCGCTTCCGTTACTGGGGCGATGCGGCGGCCACCCGCGCCGCCTGGCGTGGCTCCGCCTGCACCGTCGGTGACTTGGGGAGGCTGGACGACGACGGCTATCTCTACCTGACGGGGCGGCGGCACGACCTGATCATCAGCGGAGGGGTCAACGTCTACCCGGCCGAGGTCGAGGCGGTGCTGGCCGCTGTCCCCGGGCTCCGCGAGGTTGCTGTGTTCGGGCTGCCCGACGAGCAATGGGGCCAGGTGGTGTGCGCGGCCTACGTCGCCGATCCCACGGTGACCGAGCGCGCCCTGCGGGCGCGGGCGGCGGAACATCTGGCGCCCTACAAGCGACCGAAGGCGTACTTCGCCACCGGGGAGCTGCCGCACACGGTCACGGGGAAGCTGCTCCGCCGGGCGATTCCGCGCCAGCTCGGCCTCTCGGGGGATTGAAGGACCGGCGCAGCGGTAAGAATCAGAACATGCCCTACGCCACCATCAATCCCGCTACCGGTCAGACCGAGAAGACCTTCCCCTTGCACACCCCGGACGAGGTGGAGAAACTCCTGGCGCAGGCGGCGGACGCCTACGCCGACTACCGCACCACGACGTTCGCCGAGCGCGCCCGCCACCTGATCAGCGCGGCCGAGCTGTTCGAAGGTGAGGGGCCCGACATCGCGCGCATCGTGACCACGGAAATGGGAAAGACCTTTGCCAGCGCCCGGGCCGAGGCGGCCAAATGCGCGGTGGGACTGCGCTGGTTCGCCGAGCACGCCGAATCCCTCTTGGCCGACGAGCAGATCCCGACGCGCGCGACCCGCTCGTACGTCCGCTATGAGCCGATCGGCCCCGTGCTCGCCATCATGCCGTGGAACTTCCCGCTCTGGCAGGTGGTGCGGTTCGCCGCGCCGGCGCTGATGGTGGGCAACGTCGGCCTGCTCAAGCACGCTTCCAATGTCCCGCAGACCGCGCTGTTGCTCGAGGACATCTTCCGCCGCGCCGGGCTGCCCGAAGGCGGGTTCACCAACCTCTTCGTCGAGAGCAAGGACATCGCCGGGATCATTGCCGACCCCCGGATCGCCGCGGTGACCCTGACCGGAAGCGAGCATGCCGGCATGTCGGTTGCGGCGGCGGCGGGCCACGCGCTGAAGAAGAGCGTGCTCGAGCTCGGTGGCTCGGACCCCTTCATCGTGCTCGAGTCGGCCGACCTCGAGGCGGTGGTCCGCATTGCGGTGGCGGCGCGGGTACAGAACAACGGGCAGTCGTGCATCGCCGCCAAGCGGTTCATCGTGGTCGAGCCCATCGCAGACGAGTTCCTGCAGCGCTTCACCGCGGCGATGGACGCGCTCGTCGTGGGTGATCCCTTCGATCCCGCCACCGAGGTCGGTCCCATCGTCACCGAGGTGCAGCGGGCGGAGCTGGTGGGGCAGATCGAGGCCGCCCGCGCACAGGGCGCGGTGGTGCACGGCGGAACGCCCGTCGACGGACCCGGGTGGTACTTCAAGCCCGCCGTGCTCTCCGGCGTCACGCGGGACATGCCGGTGGCGGCGGAGGAGATCTTCGGCCCGGTCGCCATGGTGGAGCGCGTGGCCGACCTCGACGCCGCCCTGGTGGTGGCCAATGCCACCTCGTTCGGCCTGGGGTCGAGCGTGTGGACCAACGACGAGGACGAGCAGCGGCGGTGCATCGCGGGGATCGAGGCCGGCGCCGTGTTCGTCAACGCCATGGTGGTCTCCACGCCGGAGCTGCCCTTCGGGGGGATCAAGCGATCGGGCTTCGGCCGCGAGCTCTCCGAGTTGGGGCTCAAGGAGTTCTGCAACGCCAAGACAGTCTGGATCACGTGACGCCCGGTCGATGAGCGACTGTCCCACCACGTATCTCGATCACGGGGCCACGACACCATTGCGCCCCGAGGTGGCCGATGCCATGGCCGCGGCGCGTGCGCTCCCGCTCGGGAACCCGACGGGCAGCCATCGCCCGGCGCAGCGCGCCCGGCGCCTGCTCGAGGAGGCACGTGACGAGGTAGCCGCGTCCATGGGCCGCCAACCCGGCGAGATCGTCTTCACCTCGGGTGGCACCGAGTCGGCCAACCTGGCCGTGTTCGGCGCGCTCGGCGCGGGGTGCCGCGCCCCGCGGTCCGCGTCGTTGTTGAGCTCAGCCGTGGAGCACCCGGCGGTGCGCGAATCGTGCCGCGCCGCGGCGCAATCGGCGTCGGTGACCTGGCACGAGCTGCCGGTCGACGGGAGTGGGCTGGTGGACCTCCACGCGCTGGAGGCCGCAGTCGATGGCGCCACCGCGCTGGTGGCGGTGATGCTGGCCAACAACGAGACCGGGGTGCTCCAGCCCCTCGACCGTGTCGTCGAGACCGTCCGGCGCGCCAGCGACACCGCCGTGGTCTTCACCGACGCAGTGCAGGCGGCCTCCTTCTTGGATCTGGCCGAGAGCGCCGCGGGCGCCGACCTGGTGGCGCTGAGCGCGCACAAGCTCGGGGGCCCGGTCGGGGTCGGCGTGCTGGCGGTGCGCGCGGGGGTGGCGCTGGCACCCCGCCAGCACGGAGGAGGCCAGGAGCGGGAGCGGCGCAGCGGCACGCAGGACGTGGTCGGGGCCGTGGGTCTGGCCACCGCACTGCACCTGGCCGCCGCGGAAAGGGTCGAGGTGGCGCAGCGCGTCGCGGCGCTGCGCGACCGCTTGGCCGGCGGATTGGTGGCGTCCATCGCCGGCGCGTGCCGGACAGTCCCCCCGGGCGTGGCCACCCTTCCCGGTCATCTGCACCTGTGCCTGCCCGGTGTCGAGCGCGAGGAGTTGCTCGTTGCGCTTGACGCGCACGGGATCTGCGCGTCGGGGGGATCCTCCTGCGCCAGCGGCGCCCTCGAGGCCAGCCATGTCCTGGCGGCCATGGGGGTGCCCGACCGCCTCGCCCGTGGCTCCATCCGCTTCACCATGGGCCGTGACACGACCGCTGCCGACATCGATCGCGCCCTGGCGGTGGTGCCCCCGGTCGTGGCCTCCTTGCGCCATGACCCCTGAGAGGGGGTGGCACACTGGTCGGATGCGCGTGCTGGTGGCCATGTCGGGAGGAGTGGACTCGTCGGTCGCCGCCGCCCTACTCGTCGAAGCGGGCCACGACGTCGTGGGGGCGACGCTCAAGTTGTGGGGAGGGTTCTCCGACTCGGGATGCTGCTCGGTGGCCGATGTCGATGACGCGCGCCGGGTGGCCCAGCAGCTCGGCATCGACCACCACGTCTTCAACCTGACCGAGGATTTCGATCGGCACGTGGTGGCGCCGTACGTGGAGGCCCACGCCCGGGGTCGGACGCCCAACCCCTGCATCGAGTGCAACCGGGCCATCAAATTCGACCGGCTGTTGGAGCGGTCGGATCGACTGGGTTTCGACCGGCTGGCCACCGGGCACCACGCCCGGGTCACGCGGGCGGCCAATGGCCCGCACGAGCTGCGGCGGGGTGCGGACGTCGCCAAGGACCAGTCCTACGTCCTGTCCATGCTCGGCCAGTCCGAGCTGGCGCGGGTGGTCTTCCCCATCGGTGAAATGACCAAGAGCGATGTCCGGGCCCACGCCGTCCGCCTGGGCCTGCGCACCGCGGCCAAGCCCGACAGCCAGGACGTGTGCTTCATCGGCAGCATCGAGGGGCGACAGGGCTTCCTGGCCGACAAATTGGCGTTCCACCCCGCCGAGGTGGTGGACGGACGGGGGGATCCGGTGGGCCGGGTCGACGCCGTGGAGCTGGTGACGGTGGGGCAGCGCCGGGGGATGGGCCACGGCAACGATGGCAGCCGCCATTACGTCGTCGCCGTGGACGTACCGGCCCGGCGCGTCACGGTGGGCAGTGCAGCGGAGGCGAATATCTCGGCGGTCGTGCTGCGCCGGGCCACGCTCACCTGGGTGAACCAGCCCCTTGCCCTCGGCGCGCGCGCCATCGCCCAGGTGAGCGCGCACGGCCGGCCGGCTTCCTGCACGGTCGGCGCCAACGCCGACGGCGTGGTCGTGGAGTTCGACAGCCCGCAGCGCCCCGTGGCGCCCGGCCAGACGGTAGCCCTCTACGACGTCGTTGATCCGGACGCGGTCGTCGGCGCCGGCATCGCCGCCTGATCGTGGCCGACGACACGCCGCCGGAGGTGGCAGCCCGGGCGGCCGAGTTGCGCCAGCTGATCGAGTATCACAACGAGCGCTACCACGCCCTCGACGCGCCCGAGATTCCCGATGCCGAATACGACCTCTTGGTGCGCGAGCTCAAGGAGATCGAGGCTGCGTATCCAGCCCTTGTCACCCCCGATTCACCGACGCAGACCGTCGGCGCGCCGCCCCTCGGGCTGTTCCAGCCCGTCCGGCACCGCGTCCCCATGATGAGCCTGGACAACGCGTTCGAAGAGGTGGAGCTGCGGGCCTGGGCCGAGCGCCTGCGCCGCCAGATACCAGACCTGGACCTGGACCATCTCGATTTTTCGAGCGAGCCCAAGGTCGACGGGGTGGCCATGTCGTTGACCTATGAGCACGGGCGGTTGAGCCGGGCCGCCACCCGAGGAGACGGGATCACCGGCGAGGACGTCACGGCCAACGTGGCGACGGTCAAGAACGTGCCGAAGACCCTCGACTCCAAGGCGGGCCCGTTCCCCCCGCTTCTCGAGATCCGCGGCGAGATCTACATCGCACTGGCCGACTTCGCGGCGATGAACAAGCGCCAGGAAGCGGCCGGTCTCAAGCTTTTCGTCAACCCCCGCAACGCCGCTGCCGGCGCGCTCAGGCAAAAGGACCCGGCCGTCACGGCCACCCGACCCCTCTCGTTCTGGGCCTACCAGGTGGGCGAGGTGGAGGGTGCGCCCGAGGGGAGCCACTGGCCCGCGACCAGGCAATCGGCCACCTTGGCCCTGCTCAAGAAGGCGGGGTTCCCGGTCAGCACCGATGCCCGGCTGGTCACGGGGGTCGAGGCAGTCATCGCCCGCTGCCTCGAACTCGAACAGGAGCGGCACGCCCTGGCCTACGAGATCGATGGTGTGGTGAGCAAGGTCGACGACCTGTCGCTCCACGCGCGCCTGGGCGCCACCTCCCGGGCGCCCCGCTGGGCCATCGCCTTCAAATTCCCACCCGAGGAGCGGACGTCAAAGCTGCTCGGCATTCAGGTGTCGATCGGCCGCACCGGCCGGGCCACACCGTTCGGACGCATGGTGCCCGTCTTCGTCGGCGGTTCCACCGTCGAGATGGCCACGTTGCACAACGAGGACCAGGTGCGGTTAAAGGACGTCCGGCCCGGTGACATCGTGATCGTGCGCAAGGCGGGCGACGTCATTCCCGAGATCGTCGGGCCGGTGCTCACGGGACCAGGAGTGCCGAAGCGGCGCAAGCCACGGTGGAAGTTCCCCACCTCGTGCCCCTCGTGCGGTCAGCCGCTCGTGCGGTTCGAAGGTGAGAGTGACACCTACTGCACCAACATCGACTGCCCGGCCCAGCGCGTGCAGCGGATCGTCCACTACGCCTCACGCTCGGCCATGGACATCGAAGGGTTGGGCGAGGAGCGTGTGCTCCAGCTCGTCGGCGCCGGGCTGATCGCTGACCCGGCCGACCTCTATGCGCTGTCCGTGGCGCAGCTGGCCGAGCTCGAACGGTTCGCCACCCTGTCGGCGGCCAACCTGGTGGCCGGTATCGTCGCGTCCACCGCCCAACCGCTCAGCCGCCTGCTGGTCGGGCTCGGGATCCGTCACCTGGGCCCGACGGGAGCGCGGGCGGTGGCCCGGGGCCTGGGGACACTGCAGGCGATCATGGCTGCGACCGACGAGGATCTGGCTGCCGTCGAGGGCATCGGGCCGGTGATCGCCGCCAGCATCGCCGAGTTCCTGGCCATGCCCACCAACCAAGCGGTGCTGGCGCGCCTGCGCGCCGCCGGGGTCGCCACCGAGGAGCCCGGGACCGCCGCGCCGGACCGCCCTGGCGCGGCTGGGCCCTCCCAGACCCTGGCCGGCCTGACGGTGGTGGTGACCGGAGCAGTGCCCGGCTACACGAGGGAGGAGGCCGAGGAGGCGATCATGGCCCGGGGAGGCAAGTCGCCGGGGAGCGTCTCCAAGAAGACGTACGCGCTGGTGGTGGGGGACGCCCCGGGCGCGAGCAAGCTCAAGAAGGCGGAGGAGCTAGGCATCCCGATGCTCCCGGCGGAGGTTTTCGCGTCCCTCCTGGATACGGGTGCGCTCCCCGGATGACCCCCGTAGTGTCCACCGGAGGCACCCAATAGATCAGTAGCCTACGAGTGTCCCGATGCCCCTTATCTCTGATTCCATCGGCCGGGTCCTTGGGAAGCGGTACCGGCTGCTCTCCGCTCTGGGCACTGGCGCCTCGGCGCATGTCTTCCTGGCCGAAGACGTGTCCTTGCAGCGCCACGTCGCCGTCAAGGTCCTCCAACCCGCGTTGGCCAGTGACGAGGCCTTCCTGAAGCGCTTCGGGGCCGAAGCCCGGTCGGTGGCATCGCTGAACCACCCCCATGTGCTGCGGGTGTTCGACTGGGGCGAGGACACCGATGGCCCGTACCTCGTGTTGGAGTACCTGGGAGGGGGCTCGCTGCGCGACCTCCTCGACCGGGGCGTCCGGCTGAGCCACTCGCAGGCAGCCCATTTGGGCACCGAGGTGGCGCAGGGCCTGGCCTACGCGCACGCCCGCGGGCTGGTGCACCGGGACATCAAGCCGGCCAACCTGCTCTTCGACGAGGAGGGCCGGGTGCGGGTGGCGGACTTCGGCGTGGCCCGGGCCCTGGCCGAGGCGGCCTACACGGAGCCGGCCGGCGCGATGGTGGGGACGGCCCGCTACATCTCCCCCGAGTCGGCCGAGGGCAAGCCGGTGGACGGGCGTGCCGACGTGTACTCGCTGGCCCTGGTGCTCTACGAGGCTCTCTCGGGCACCGTGCCCTTCGTGGCCGACACCACGATGGGCACCCTGGCGGCGCGGGTCGGGGCGCCGCTGCCGCCGCACGAGGCACTGGGACCCCTCGATGACGTCCTCGCCCGTGCCGCCGCTCCCGAGGCGTCGGCCCGGCTCGACGCCGCCGGCTTCGCCGCCCGCCTGGGCGCGCTGGCCAGCGCCCTGCCCTCCCCCGAGCCGCTGCCGCTCGCACTCAGCACCCACGAGGCGCTGGCCCCCGTCAACGGGTTCCGCGCCCCGCCCGTCTCCGAGCTCACCCAGGTCGCACTCCTGCCCGGAAAGGTGGCCAAGGCGCCTGCTCCGGTCGGCACAAGGGCCGGACCGGGGGAGATCTTCGACGCCGAGCCGGGCTCGTCCGACGGGCGCGCCACCGGAGGTGGCCTCGAGATCTCAACCCGGCGCCGGAGCCACCGCCCCCTGGGCTGGGTCATTGCCAGCATCGTGGTCGTGCTGGCGCTGGTCGCCGGCGCGCTGGTGGCCCTGCGCGAAGGTGCCTTCACCCCCTCGCACCCGGTCCCCACCGTGTCCGGCCTGTCCCTCGCCCAAGCCAGAGCCGCCGCCGACAAGGACCATTTCACCTTGCACGTCGGGAAGGGGGCGAGCTCCATCACCGTCGCTGCGGGCATCGTGCTGTCGCAGAGCCCCAAGCCCGGCAAGGTGCTCAAACAGGGCTCGACGCTGTCCGTCGTCCCGTCCCTGGGGCCGCCGTCGGTGGCGGTGCCCTCCCTGGCCGCCATGACCTGCGCGCAGGCGATCACGGCGCTCCAGAACGCCCACCTCAAGGGTGCCTGCGTCACCGCCCAGTATGACGACGCCGTGCAGAACGGCGTGCTCATCTCGTGGTCGCTCGGGAGCACGCAGGATCCGACCGCCGCACCGTACGGATCGACCATCGACCTGGTCCCGTCCCGGGGCCACTCCCCGGTGGCGGTCCCCACCTCCATCTCGCAGAGCGACACCTACAACGACGCCCTCGTCCTGCTCCAGGCGGTGAATCTCAGCGGCACCGAAGCCTACGCTTCGAACGCGACAGTTCCCGATGGCGACGTCATCTCGCTCGAGCCCGCCAGCGGTACCCTCGTCCCGTACGGCTCCACCGTCACGGTCACGGTGTCCACCGGCCCGCCCACCACCGTCGTCCCCGACGTCCAGGGCGACCTCGTCTCCCAGGCCACGGTCACCCTGCAGAACGACGGGCTGGTCGTGGCCGGCGTGCAGGGCAATCCCAACGGGACGGTCGTCGGCACCACCCCGGCAGAGGGCGAAACGGTCGACACCGGCTCGTCGGTCACCATCTTGTCCCAGTGAACCGGCGTGTCCCCGTGATGAGATGGCGCGGTGGCTCTCCCGTTTGACGCGTCGTGTGACCTCTGTGAAGCGGCGCACATCTCGCCGTGGCACCACGAGGACGACGTGTGCTGGGTGGCCGACTGCGAGGTGTGCGACGTTCCGATGGTGGTGTGGAAGCACCACGGACCGGTGCCACCCGACGACGACGTGACCCACATGCTGGCGCAGCTCACTCTCGTGGCCGATGCCCGCTTCGGTGCCGGCGGATGGTCGATCGACCGGGTGATGCGCCAGATTCCCCAGCACTTCCACGCTCATGGGCGGGATCCCAACTGGTGGTCCCGTCGCTTCCGCTGACCCTGCAGGGCGGTTTCGCCGGGCACGTCCCCAACTAGGGTGCCCGCGGTGGAGGACCCACCGCTGGAGCGCCCGGATCTTCTCCTCGACCCCACAGCCGATCCCGGCGGGGCGGCCCTCGGCGCCAGCGGAGCCGAGGCGTCGGTCGACCCGAGCTGGCCCGTCCTCCTGCGCCGCCGCGTCATCGGCCGGGCCGTACGCAGCCCCCGCTACCGGTGGTGGGCGCTCACTGCAATTCTGGCCGGGCTGCTCTCCCTCAACATCACCTTCACGGTCTTCGTCGTGGCACTGCCGACCGTGCGGTCACAGTTCCACACGAACTTCTCGGTCCTCACCTGGGTGTCGACCGGGCCCCTGCTCGCCTTCGGCATCGCGGCGCCGTTCTTCGGCAAGGCCGGCGATCTGTTCGGCCACCGGCGCCTGTATCTGTTCGGGTTGGCCGGGGCCATGGTCAGTGCCGTCCTCACCGCCACCGCCCCCGACGTGGGCGAGCTCCTCTTCGCCCGGGCCCTCGACGGCGTGCAGGGCGCCGCCACGGGGACTGCATCGATGGCGCTGATCTTGCAGCTGTTCGATCCCGAGTCCCGGATCAAGGCCCTCGGGTGGTGGTCGCTGGTCGGGGCGGGCGGGCCGGTGCTCGGCGTCACCCTGGGCTCGCCTGTGATCCAGTATTTCGGCTGGCGGGCGCTGTTCTGGGGGCAGTTGGCGCTCCTGGTCGTGGCCGCGCTGGTCGTCGCGCTGCTGTTGCCCTCGCGCCACCACGCCCAGCGCGGCCCCGGTCCCGAGCCTGTCCTCCCGGCCCCCGAGGGGGAGTGGGGCGGCATGGACTGGGTCGGCAGCTGGAGCCTGGCCGGGGCGGTGACGGCGGCCATGCTCGTTCTCAGCATCGGGCCCATCGTCGGCTGGTCCTCACCTGGCGTCGCGGTCTCGGGTGTGCTCGCTGCACTCTTCTTCGGCGTGTTCGTCTGGCGGGAGCTCACCTTCGCCACGCCGCTCATCCCGACCCGGTACTGGCGCCGGCGCAATTTCATGTTCGCCATGGGGATGCGGGGTTTCTCGAACTTCGCCTATTTCGGTGGCTTCTTCCTCTTCCCGTTGCTCATGGAACAGGTGTACGGCTACAGCGTGGCCAAGGTGGGGTTCGTCTCGGTGGTGCGGCCCTTGCTCTTCGCCCTCAGCTCCCCACTGGCGGTGTACCTGACGGTGCGGGCCGGCGCGCGGCTGGCCACAGTGGTGGGGGCCGTCGCCGTGCTGGCCTCGATGGGGCTCTTCGTCACGCTGCGACCCATGTCGGGCCTGATCGTGATCATCATCGCCCTCGCCCTCTCGGGCATCGGCATGGGCATCGCGCTGCCGGCCACCTCCGCATCGATGGCCAACGAAGTGGAGGCCGGCGAGTACGGGGTGATGAGCGCGGCCCAGCTGTTGGCCACGCAGGTGGGCGAGGTGGCCGGCATCCAGGTGGTCCTGACGCTGCAGGAGTCGGTGGCCCGCCATAGCGGCCTGGCCAACGTGCACCACTCCACGCGGCTGCTGCACAGCTTCCAGGTCGGCTTCTGGGCGGCCGGGCTCCTCGCCGCGGCCGGCGTGGTGTGCGCCTGCCTCATGCGGGCCCCGGCCGGCGCCGCCCGGGTGGCTACGCCGTGATCTCTTTGAGACGATTCGCCATCTCGGCGGCGCGGGAGTCGGCTCCCGGCGGCGCGGCCTGCAGCGCCATCAGCTTGGCCATGTCGCCCTCGACCCGGACCTTGCCCGCCATGAAGGCCTGCATGCCGGCCTGGGGGTTGCCGTCCACGAGTATGGCCTTCGCCGTGTCGTAGTCGACCGTGACCGTGAGGTCCGGGTTCTCCAGGTGGCCCGTGTCGAGCACCAGCTGGCCGTTCGAGGTGTCCACGTGGGCATCGATGTCACCGTCGCCGAACGGCACCGCTGTCACGACCAGGTTCATGCGGACGGCATGGGGGATGGCCAGCGACTCCCCCTCATACTCGGCGCGGATCCGGCGGGCCTCTTGCAACCACTCGTCGCTCAAGAACGGGTACGGCACGGGGGTGCTCCTTCGTCGTCGGTTCGCCTGACCAGGCGCGGGAACGCCGGATCGGTACCCGGACGCCCTGATCGGCGGAACGTTAGTCGGCGCCCCATTGGTAGTGTGGCCGGCCGTGAGCGCTCCCATCATCCCGGGCGCCGAGCCCTATTCCGCCGCCGGCGATCGGCGCGGCGCGTTGGTCCTGCACGGGTTCACCGGCAATCCCCAGTCGATGCGGGGGTTGGCCCTCGCCCTGGCCGCGGCCGGTCTCACCGTGGAGCTCCCGCTCCTGCCCGGTCACGGCACCGAAGTCGCCGACATGGTGCCCACCCGCTGGGAAGATTGGGCCGCCGCCGCCGAAGCGGCCTACGCCGACTTGGCGTCGCGTTGCGAGGCGGTGGCGATCGTCGGGCTCTCCATGGGGGGCACGCTGGGGGTCTGGCTCGCCGAGCAGCACCCCGAGGTCGCGGGCCTGGTGTTGGTCAACCCCCTGGTCGTCCCGCCCGCCCCCGACACCGTGGCCTTCATCGACGCGCTGATCGAAGGCGGGGACGAACTGGCCCCGGGTGTGGGCTCGGACATCGCCCTGGAGGGGGCGGTCGAGGCGGCCTACGCCGAGCTCCCGCTGCGCGCCGTGCGGTCGCTGTTCGCCGGAGCGCAGCAGGTGGCGGCCGGCCTGGGCGCGGTTGCCTGCCCGGTCCTGCTGTTCTCGAGCCGGAACGACCACGTCGTCGATCCGGTCTCGGGCGATCGGGTGGCGGAGGGAGTGGCCGGGCCCGTCGAGCGCGTCATGCTCGAGCGGAGCTTCCATGTGGCCACCCTCGACTTCGACAAGGACGAGATCGAGTCGCGCACGGTGGCGTTCGTGCGCGGCGTGCTGGCCCCAACCGGAGCATGAGCGAAGGGACGGAGCCGGGCCACCACGCGCGCCGCACCCCCGGGAAACTGAGCCCCGAGGAGGTGGTCCATGTGGCCGCCCTGGCCCGCCTGGCGCTGACCGACGCGGAGGTCGAGCTCTTTACGGCACAGCTCCGCACCGTGCTGGACCACGCGGCGGACGTGGCCGCCCTCGACCTGTCGCACCTGGCGCCCACGGCGCATCCGCTACCGGTGGCGAACGCGTTGCGCCCCGACGAGCCCCGGCCGAGCCTCGACCGGGAGGAGGTGCTGGCCGCGGCACCCTCGGTAGAGGACAACCGCTTCCGCGTGCCGCGCATCGGCGCGCCGGCACCATGAGCGACGGCACCATGGGCGCCGTCGAGCTGGCGGCCGCGGTGCGCAGCGGGGCGCGCTCGGCGCGTGCAGTCACCGAGGAGGCTCTCGCCGCCGTGGCGGCGCGCGACGACGAATTGCACTGCTTTCTCCGCGTGCTGGGGGACGAAGCGCTCGAGCAGGCCGACGCCGTCGATGCGGCGGTGGCGCGCGGCCAGGACCCGGGGCCCCTGGCCGGCGTGCCGGTGGGCCTCAAGGACAACTTGTGCACCCGGGGGATCCCGACCACGTGCGCGTCCCGCATTCTCGACGGCTGGCGGCCGCCCTACGACGCCACGGTGGTGCGCATGCTGCGCCAGGCCGGTGCGATCGCGGTGGGCAAGACCAACATGGACGAGTTCGCCATGGGCAGCTCGACCGAGAACTCGGCCTTCGGTCCCACCCGCAACCCCCACGGCCGCGACAGGGTGCCCGGCGGGAGCAGCGGGGGCTCGGCGGCCGCCGTCGCCGCCGGGTTCACCCCGATCGGGTTGGGCTCGGACACCGGCGGCTCCATCCGCCAACCAGCGGCGCTGTGCGG
This sequence comes from Acidimicrobiaceae bacterium, assembly GCA_003133545.1. Classification (GTDB taxonomy): domain Bacteria; phylum Actinomycetota; class Acidimicrobiia; order Acidimicrobiales; family RAAP-2; genus Bog-473. The sequence continues at coordinate 23,619 of PKYA01000196.1, forward strand.
CGTCGTCGGCATGAAGCCCACCTACGGCCGGGTCTCGCGCTACGGATTGGTGGCCTTCGCCAGCTCTCTGGACCAGATCGGGCCCTTCGCCACCACTGTGGAGGACGCCGCACTCCTCTTCGACGTGATCGCCGGGCACGATCCCCTCGACAGCACCTCGTTGCCGTACCCGTCGCCCCCCACCTTCGAGAGCACGGGCGCCGGGAGCGAGGGCGTGCGGGTGGGTGTGTGCACCGACCTGATCGACGGCTGTGCGCCCGACGTGGTGGCGCGCGTCCGCGAGGCGGCGGACGCGCTCAGCGCAGCGGGGGCGAAGGTCGAAGAGATCCGCATCCCCGAACTGGCCTACGGGCTCTCGGCCTACTACCTCATCGCGCCGGCCGAGGCCTCGTCCAACCTGGCCCGCTACGACGGCGTGCGCTACGGACTGCGGGTCGACGCGGAAGACGCCGCCGCCATGAACACGGCCACGCGCACGGCCGGCTTCGGCGCCGAGGTGAAGCGTCGCATCATGCTCGGGACCTACGCGTTGTCGGCCGGCTACTACGACGCCTATTACGCGCAGGCACAGCGGGTCCGCACCCTTGTCCTCGAGGCCTTCGCGCGGGCCTACGCATCGTGCGACGTGTTGCTCGGCGCCACGGCGCCCACTACTGCGTTCGCCCTGGGTGAAAAGGTGGACGATCCGATGGCCATGTACATGAACGACGTCTGCACCATCCCCTCCAACCTGGCTGGGCACCCCGCGCTGTCCGTTCCCTTCGGGACGGGTGGTGACGGCCTCCCGATCGGCGTGCAGGTGCTGGCGCCCGCCCTGGCAGAAGGCCTGTTGTTCCAGGTGGCGCGCGTGGTGGAGGCCGCCGCCCCGAGCCCGACGAGGGGAGCGGGGCAATGACCTGGGAGATGGTTATCGGGCTGGAAGTGCACTGCGAGCTGGCGAGTGCGACCAAGCTCTTCTGCGGTTGCCGCAATGCGTTCGGCGACGAGCCCAACACCAACATCTGCCCGATCTGCCTCGGCCTGCCGGGCTCGCTGCCGGTGCTCAACGCCCAGGCCGTCGAGCTCGCCATGCGGATAGGCACCGCGCTGCACTGTGAGATCCGCCCGTCGAGCTTCGCCCGCAAGAACTACTTCTATCCGGACCAGGCGAAGGACTACCAGATCAGCCAGTACGACGAGCCGCTCAACGCGGGCGGCTGGCTGGAGCTGCCCGACGGGTTCCGTGTCGGCGTGACGAGGGCCCACATGGAGGAGGACACCGGCAAGTTGACCCACGTGGGCGAAGGGGGGCGCATCAACTCGGCGCACCATGCCTTGGTCGACTACAACCGTTCCGGGGTGCCGCTGGTGGAGATCGTGAGCGAGCCCGACATGCGCTCGTCGGCCCAGGCCCGCGACTACGCCGCCGAGTTGCGCGGGATCCTGATGGCGACCGGCGCATCCGACGGTCGCATGGAGGAAGGGTCGATGCGGGTGGACGCCAACGTCTCGCTACGGCCGGCCGGTACCACTGCCTTCGGGACGCGCTGCGAAATCAAGAACCTCAACTCCCTGCGCTCACTCGGCCGGGCCATCGAGTACGAAGCCGCACGCCAGATGGCGCTCTTGGAGAGCGGCGAGCGCGTGGACCAAGAGACGCGTCACTGGGACGAGGCGGCGGGGCGCACCGAGCCGATGCGTTCGAAGGAAGAGGCCAACGACTACCGCTACTTCCCTGAGCCCGACCTGGTCCCGCTGGTGCCCGACGCCGCCTGGCAGGAGCGGGTGCGGGCCGCCATGGGCCCGATGCCGGCCGACCGCCGGGCCGCGCTGTCCGCGCTGTTCGGCGACACTGCGCTGGGCGCGCAGGCGGACCAGATCCGGGCCGTGGTCGATCTGGGGCTGGACACGATGGTGGAGCAGGCCGTCGGGGCCGGGGTGCCCGCGGCGCTCGCTTTGGCGCGTGCGGCCAACGAGCTGGCGGCCGAGGGGGACAGAGGCCGCGCGCTTCCCATCGGATCGTTCGTCACGCTCGTCGAGATGGAGGCGAAGGGCGAGCTGTCCGCCACGCAGGCAAAGGCGGTGCTGCGCGCGGCGGTGGCGGACGTCGAGAGGGATCCTCGCCAGCTGGCCCGTGAGATGGGCTTCGAGGCCCTCGGTGCCGACACGCTGGCGACGGCCGTGGCCGACGTGATCGCCGCCCACCCCGACGAGTGGGCGCGCTACATGAGCGGGGAGGACAAGCTGGCCGGCTACTTCATCAATGAAGTCATGACGGCGACAGCAAACAAGGCCAACGGCAAGGAGGTGGCGGCGGAGCTCCGCCGCCTGCGGGACTAATCCCGCGATCGGAAACGTTTGCGCTGTTTAACGGTTGCCGGGCTGTGCTCTCGAAGAGGGCGCAGATCGCCGATTTTCCTCCACCATCGCCGTCCCGGACTGTCGGCAACGGAGCCGAGGGCGATCATTCAGCGTCGAAGGCCGGTGACACAGCCTTCGAGTGTCAGATCTGCGGCTCGTTCCACGAATGCTCGTTCCCCTCGGTTGGAGTGAGCCAAAGCATGGTCACTCCGGTGGGCGCGTCGTTGGAATGCCAATGCCCTTGCGGAACGATGGCAAGCTGTCCAGCCGATAGGGTCCGGACCTTCGAGTTCCCCTTTTCGATCACTGTAAGCCGAGACTGTCCTGCCAGGACGAACAGCAACTCGTCGCCCGCACTGTGGTACTCCCACGGTGGCCGCCCCCGAAACGCGCTAACTCCACCAGTACAGCCGTGGAAGTTGAAGTTCCCTATTTCGCTCTCTGGTTCAGAGTTCAGTGTCGCGAGATCGACCTGTACCATCTTTGAAACCGACTCCGGGTTCAGATCATGAACTATCACTGTCTGCTGCTTTCTGGTTATTGGTCTCCAAAGGACGATACCCAACCGGTCTGCGTGCGTACGGCACGGGTCCAGCTGCCAGCAGCCGATCATATCGATGGCTCGGCATTCGGTTCCGACCCCGTCGGGCCCGAGCGAATGTTGTCGGTACTAGTCGAGCGGGCCCGAGACGTAGCGGTCGAGCGTCGGCCCGGCCCACGCCCCGATGGCGGCGGGGGAAGCGGTGGAGATCGGCGGGACGCGCAGGAGGTAGCGCATGTAGGCGAGGCCCATCAGCTGCGACCCGACGAGCGCGCGCCGGGCATCGGTGGTGTCGCCGCTCTCGCCCTCGATCACCACGATGTGCTGCCAGACCCGCTCGCTGACGAACTCCCGCATGGCGTCGGCCACGGCGGGCGAGGCCGCCATCGCCCCGACGCAGGAGACAAAAGACGACCCGGTCCGCTCGGCCAGGTCCCACATGGTGAGGAATCCCTCGACCACCCGCGCGCCGACGAAGCCCGGCGCGGGCGCGTCGGCCCCTTGGGCGGCTTCCCGCTGCACCTCCCTGGGGTCGAACGGCAGCGCCATCGCCGCGATGAAGAGATCGGCCTTGCCGTCGAAGTAGTGGTGCACCAGCGCGGCGTCGACCGCCGCGGCGCGCGCCACCGCCCGCAGGCTGGCACCGTCGTAGCCGTGGGCGGCGAAGACCCCCCGGGCTGCCTCAATGATGGCGTCGCGCGCCGTGCCCTTGCCCGGGCGCCGTCCCACGGGTGTCATCGGGGCTGGTCGGGCCCGGGCCAGGAAAGGTATTCACCAGCAGTGAATTCCGTGCTAAAACTCATCAATGATGAATACTAGGCCGTCCTGGTGACCACCGGTACCACGGTGCAGGCGCCCCCGGCGGTGGGCGCTGCCGTGCCTCCCACCGTGCTGGGCCGCCTCGCCGCCCGCTGCTACGACCGCCGGCGCGCCGTGCTGGCGACGTGGATCGTCCTGCTAGTGGGGATCACCGCCCTCTCCCAGGTGGTGGGCACCCGCTTCCAGAACAACTTCACGGCCGGTAATACGCCGTCGCAACAGGCGGCGAACATCCTCGACGCGCGGTTCCCCGCTCGGTCGGGTGACACGGCGGACGTGGTCTTCCACACCGCCACCCCGATCGGCGCGCCGGAAAATCGGGCGGCGGTGGATGCCGTGGTCCGGCGCCTCCGCCCGCTGGCCCACGTCGTGTCCGTCACCGGTCCCTTCTCGGCGGCCGGCGCGCACCAGGTGGCGGCCGACGGCCGCATCGCTTATGCGGTGGTGCAGTTCGACACCACATCGAACCTCCTCCCTGCCGCAGCCGTCCATGCCGTGATCAACACGGCGGACGCGGCCGCCCATCCCGGATTCGCCGTGGCGCTCGGCGGCAATCCGATCTCTTCGGTGATCACGGCGGCACCGGGCTCGAGCGAGGGCATTGGCATCACGGCCGCCATCCTCATCATGCTGTTGGCGTTCGGATCCGTGGTGGCCATGGGACTGCCGATCATCACTGCCCTGTTCGGCCTCGGCATCGGCATCGCCGTCTTGGAACTGGTGACCCATCTCCTGGTCGTGCCCACCTTCGCCCCCGAGATGGCGGCCATGATCGGCATCGGGGTCGGCATCGACTACGCGCTGTTCATCGCCACGCGCTTCCGCCAGGGGCTCTTCGAGGGGCGGGACCCGCGCGACGCCGTTGTGGCCGCACTGGTGACCTCGGGGCGCGCCGTGCTCTTCGCTGGGGGCACCGTGGTGATCTCGCTGTTCGGGCTGTACCTCATCGGCCAGGCCTACATGATCGGGCTGGCCACGGCCTGCATCTTCGCCGTCCTGCTGGTGCTCCTGGCCGCCCTGACCCTGCTTCCGGCGTTGCTCGGATTCGCTGGCAACGCCATCGACCGCCTGCATCTGCCGGGCCTCCTCCAGCACGGCGGCCCACCCTCGGCGCGCGGTTTTTGGTACGGCTGGAGCCGGTTCGTGCAAAAGCGCGCCTGGGTCACCGGCACCGTGGCCGCGTTGGTCCTGGTGCTCTTGGCCATCCCCCTCTTCAGCATGCGCCTCGCCTTCACCGACGCGGGCAACGACCCGCCGGCCCTGACGACCCGGCAGGCCTTCGATCTCCTCTCCGAAGGGTTCGGCCCCGGCTTCAACGGTCCGCTGGTGGTTGCCGTGGCGATGCCGGGCCCGTCGGCGGCGCCGACGGTGCAGCACCTTCGCGCGGCCATCGCCGCCACGCCGGGTGTGGCTTTCGTCGTGCCGCCCGAGTACAACGCGGCGCGCACGGGTGCCGTGCTCGTGGCCTACCCCACGACGTCACCGCAGGCGGCCCCCACCGAGGCGCTCGTGCGCACCCTGCGCGCGGATGTGATCCCGCCGGTGATCGGCGGCAGCGGCGTCGATGCGCAGATCGGGGGTGAGACGGCGGGCAGCATCGACGCGGCCACGTTCTTGGGCGGCCGTCTCCCGCTCGTCATCGGCGCCGTGCTGGTGCTCTCATTCCTGCTCCTGCTGGCGGTCTTCCGGTCGGTCGTCCTGCCCTTCAAGGCCGTCGTCATGAACCTGCTCAGCGTGGGCGCCGCCTATGGGGTGCTGGTGGCCGTGTTCCAGTGGGGCTGGTTGGGCAGCGTGATCGGCATCGGGCAGACCGGGCCCATCGACCCGTGGATCCCGGTCACGATGTTCACCATCCTCTTCGGCCTCTCCATGGACTACGAGGTCTTCCTCCTCTCCCGCATCCGGGAGGAGTGGCTGCGCACCGGTGAGAACTCGCTCGCCGTGGCGGACGGGCTGGCCGTCACGGGGCGCATCATCACGGCGGCAGCCGCCATCATGTTCTGCGTCTTCGCCTCCTTCGTGATCAAGGACCCGCTGCACATACTCAAGGTGTTCGGCCTCGGCCTGGCGGTCGCCGTGGCGGTGGACGTCACCTTGGTGCGCATGGTGCTCGTGCCTTCGTTGATGGAGCTCCTCGGGCCCCGCAACTGGTGGATGCCGCGCTGGCTGTCGCGCGCCGTCCCCACCCTCGGGGTCGAGGCGACGCCCCCGCCGGTACTGGTCCCCGCCTGACGAGGGGGAACCCGCCCACTAGTTTGAGTCCGTGCGCAACGAATCGGAGACGTTCGTGTCCATCAACCCCGGGCGCGACGTACAGAGGGTCGGCACGGCCGCGTTCTTGGGCGAGGACGTCGGGAAGATCCACGACCCGGTGTGGGCGGTCATCGGCAACCTCGGAGACAGCCAGTGCTACCTGGGCGTCCCCCAGAAGGTGCAGGCCGTCCAAGCCGCCCTGTCGCGCCGTATCGCCGAGGACGACCTGGCGGTGAGGCTGATCCCGCCCGCGTTCACCCTGGGTGTCTCGGACGGCCAGCTCAACGGCACCCCGCAGATGCGGTTCTCTCTCGTCGGCCGCGAACTGGTCCACGACGTGGCCGATGTCCATTTGGCGGCGAACAGCGTCGCCGGGCTGGTCGCCGTCGTGGCCTGCGACAAGCCGCCGGTGGGGACCGTCGCCGCCGTGCTCGAGAACAACACACCTGCCGTCATCCTCTCCGACGGCCCGATCAGGCCCGGCATCGATCCGGAGACGGGTGCCCCGATCGACATCATCTCGGCCTTCCAGGTGGCCGACCAGGACGCCGAGGTCCGGGTCCGCTATGCGCTGCACGCCTGTCCCGGGCAGGGCAGCTGCGGGGGCATGTTCACCTACAACACGATGCAGACCTTCATCGCGGTCCTCGGGCTCGAACCGCTCCACATGGTGTCCCCGCCGTCGGACGACCCGCGCCGGCTGACCGAGTTCCCCGATCAGACGGTCGACTGCCTGCTCGCCATGACGAAGGAGGGCATCCGGCCCCGCGACATCGTGACGCCCGCATCGCTGCGCAACGCCCTCACGGTCACCATCGCCATGGGCGGCTCCACCAACGTGCTGCTGCACAGCGTCGAGATCGCTCGCGCCGCCGGTCTCGACCTCTGGGGCGACGTGCTGAGCCAGGACGACTTCAACGGGCTGGCCCGGCGACTGCCGGTGCTGGTCAACATGCGGCCGTTCGGCGACTACTCCATGGTCGACGTGGACGCCAAGGGAGGGCTGCAGGTCATCGCCAACGAGCTCCTCGAGGCCGGATTCCTCGACGGCGACGCCGTCACCTGCACGGGCGAGACGCTGGCCCAGCAGCTGCGGCGGCTCGACCCGCCCCCGCCCGATCGGGAGGTGATCTTCCCGGTCGAGAAGCCCTTCAAGGACACCGGCGGACTCCGTCTGCTGCGCGGCAATCTGGCGCCCGAAGGCGGGGCGATCCTCAAGGTCGCCGGCGTCGAAGGCGGCGTGAAGGACGGCGTCTTCACCGGCCGCGCCCGCGTTTTCAACAGCGAGCGCTCCCTCATCGAGGCCCTCGACCGGCACCCGGACAGCTTCATGGACAACGACATGGTGGTGATCCGCTACGAGGGTCCCCGTGGGGCGCCGGGCATGCCCGAGCTCCTCGACCCCACCTCGCGGATCACGGCTCTATGCCGCCAGCGGCACATCACCATCGCGCTGATGACGGATGCCCGCTTCTCCGGGGGATCGGTCGGTCTGGTCATCGGCCACGTCGCCCCCGAAGCGTTCCTCGGGGGGCCGATCGCCCTCGTCCAGGACGGGGACACCGTCGTGGTCGACCTGACGGCCGATCGTCTCGACTGCGTGCAATTGGACGATGCCGACGTGTTGGAGCGACGAGCCGCGACGTGGCAGGCGGCGGCCGGGGGCAACGGCGGCGTCCACCCGGACGTGACGCCGGTCACCGACCGGGTGCTGGCCCGGATGCGGGCGACGGCGCTCCCCGCCCTCCTCGGCGGGGGGATGGCGACACCTTCGAGCACCGGCAGCGCCCCCGCGTGACCGCCCGACTCCAGGGTGCATCGTGGTTCGGCGGCACGATGGAAGCCCGGCGGGAGGGGCCCGGGGTTGTCTCCGGGCGGCGACCATGGCACAATGGTCATCTCATGCAGGCACTCAGCAACCGGCCCGAGATTCTGGTACTCGTAACGTAGGCGCGCGCCCACACCGCAACGCGCGCCGCACGACCTCCCACACTCGGGGGGTTTTTTCAATTTCCGGACCAAGTCACCCGCACACCAAATCACCCGCAGCACAAGTCACCCGCACCATCCGATGTCGCACCGCACCGACAGAGAGATAGAGGAAGCAACGATGCAGCTCACTGGAGCACAGGCACTCATCAAGAGCCTCGAGATGCAGGGCGTCGAGGTCATGTTCGGCCTGCCTGGCGGCGCGATCCTGCCGGTCTACGACCCGATCATCGACTCCTCCATACGGCACATCCTGGTCCGCCACGAGCAGGGTGCCGGCCACATGGCGGAGGGTTACGCCATGGTGACCGGCAAGCCGGGAGTGGCCATGGTCACCAGCGGACCGGGGGCGACCAACATCGTGACGCCGCTGGCCAACGCCTACATGGACTCGACCCCGCTCATCGTGGTCTCGGGACAGGTGGCGACGGGCTCCATCGGCACCGACGCCTTCCAAGAGTGCGACATCACCGGCGTCACCATGGGCATCACCAAGCACAACTGGCTGATCAAGGATGTCGACGAGATCCCGCGGGTGGTGGCCGCGGCCTTTCATGTCGCCACAACCGGCCGCCCGGGTCCGGTCCTCATCGACTTTCCCAAGGACATCGCCAACGCCTCCATGGAGTGGTACTGGCCCACCTCGGTCGACGATCTCGACCTTCCGGGCTACCACCCGCTGACCGACGGCGACCCGGTGCTGGTCCGCCAGGCGGCCGAGCTCATCCGTAGCGCGCAGCGCCCCGTGCTCTACGTCGGGGGCGGCGTGCTCAAGGCGCGCGCCGCCGAGGCGCTACGCGCCCTGGCCGAGCGCACCGGCATCCCGGTGGTCACCACGTTGATGGCCCGCGGCGCCTTCCCCGACTCGCATCCGCAGTGCCTCGGCATGCCCGGCATGCACGGGCACTACACCGCCGTGACCGCTATGCAGCGCAGCGATCTGCTCATCAGCCTCGGCGCGCGGTTCGACGACCGGGTGACCGGAAAGATCAGTGCGTTCGCGCCCGACGCCAAGGTCATCCACGTCGACATCGATCCGGCTGAACTGGGAAAGGTGCGCGCGGCGGACGTGGGCATCGCCGGGGACTGCCGGATGGTCATCTCCGAGCTCCTCTCCGCCATGGACGCCGCCGGCGACAGCGCACCGGTGACCCCGGACCTGGCCCCGTGGTGGGCGCAGCTCCACCAGTGGCAGGAGCAGTTCCCGCTGTACTACGACCACAGCGAAGGGGGCGCCATCAAGCCGCAGATGGTCGTCGAGCAGCTGCGCGACGCGGCGCCGGCGGACGCCATCGTGGTGGCCGGTGTGGGCCAGCACCAGATGTGGGCATCGCAGTACTGGAACTTCGACTATCCCTACACCTGGGTCAACTCGGGCGGCGCCGGAACGATGGGCTTCGCCGTCCCGGCCTCGATCGGGGCCAAGGTGGGGCGACCCGATCGCACCGTCTGGGCCATCGACGGGGACGGCTGCTTCCAAATGACGGCCCAGGAGCTGGTGACGGCGACGGCGGAGCAGATCCCGGTGAAGATCGCCATCTTGAACAACGCCTACCTGGGNNCAGTGGCAGGAGATGTTCTACGCCGAGCGCTACTCCGAGGTCTACCTCTCACCCGACCTGCCCGACTACGTGATGTGGGCCGAGGCCATGGGTTGTGTCGGCATCCGTGCCGAGTCCCCCGAAGACGTGGGCCCGGCGATCGAGAAGGCCAACTCCATCGACGACCGCCCCGTGGTGGTGGACTTCCGGACCGACGCCTTCGAGAAGGTGTTCCCCATGGTGGCGGCCGGCCAGTCCAACGACGACATCGTGGTCCACCCCGACCAGACGGCGCCGGCCCGATGAGCCCGGCCCAACTCAGCGCGCTCGAGGGTGGCCGGGGGGGCACGGTGCGCCACCACATCCTCTCGGTGCTCGTCGAGAACAAGGCCGGCGTGCTGGCCCGGGTGGCCGGGCTCTTCAGCCGCCGCGGCTTCAACATCTATTCGCTGGCGGTGGCCCCGACGGACGAGAACGAGCACTTCAGCCGCATCACCATCGTGGTCGACGTGGAATCGGCGCCGTTGGAGCAGGTCATCATGCAGCTGGACAAGCTGGTCAACGTGGTCTCCATCGGCGAGCTCTCGCCGAGCGAGGCGGTCGAGCGCGAGCTGCTCCTCGTCACGGTGGATGTGGGCCCGACCGAGCGCTCGCAGGTCATTCAGCTGGTCGGGGTGTTCGGAGGCGAGGTGGTGAGCGTCGGTGCGGACCGTCTCACCGTGATGCTGGCCGGGCCTCCCGAGAAGATCGATGACTTCGAGGGGCTCCTGGAGCACTACACGGTCGTCGAGCTCCAGCGAACGGGCCGGGTCGCCCTGCCTAAGCTGGACCGTCACTGATCGCGCCCCGGTTGGACATAAACGGAACCGAACGAGAGAAAGAGCAATCGACATGGCCACGCTGTACTACGAATCCGACGCCGACCCCAGCCTGATCGCCGGCCGCAAGGTGGCGATCCTGGGCTATGGATCGCAGGGGCACGCCCACGCACTCAACCTGCTCGAGTCGGGGGTGGACGTGCGCGTGGCGTTGCGGGAGGGATCGAGCAGCCGGCGCAAGGCCGAAGAGGCCGGCCTGCGGGTGACGTCGTTGGCCGAGGCGGCGGCGGAGGCGGACGTGATCATGATCCTGCTGCCCGACACCGAGCAGAAGGCGGCCTACGACACGCACGTGGCGCCGCACCTCAACGAGGGCGACTGCCTCATGTTCGCCCACGGGTTCAACATCCGCTTCGGCCAGATCGTCCCGCCGGGCGGGGTGGACGTGGCCATGGTGGCCCCGAAGGGGCCGGGCCACCTGGTGCGCCGGACCTACACAGAGGGCGGCGGGGTGCCCTCCCTCATCGCGGTGCACCAGGATGCCAGCGGCAAGGCACGGCAGCTGGCGCTCTCCTACGCCCACGCCATCGGCGCCACGCGGGCCGGCGTGCTCGACACGACGTTCGACGAGGAGACCGAGACCGACCTCTTCGGNNAGCTCAAGCTCATCGTCGACCTGATGTACGAGCAGGGCATCGCCGGCATGCGGTACTCCATCTCGGACACCGCCGAGTACGGCGACGTGACGCGCGGCCCCAGGGTCATCAACGGCGCCGTGCGCGCCGAAATGCAGAAGATCCTCGAAGAGATCAAGAGCGGGGCCTTCGCCGACGAGTGGATCGCCGAGAACAAGGCGGGCCGGGCCCGCTTCGAGGCGTTGCGCAAGGAGGGGCAGGCGCACCCGATAGAGCAGATCGGCCAGGAGCTGCGCGCCATGATGCCGTTCATCGCCGCCGGCAAGACACGGGTGCAGGACGCCTCCGGAGGCTGAGCCCGGACGGAGGTTGACTATGACATCAAGATGATGTCATAGTGATGTCATGAAGATGTCATCGGTCGTCGACGGCCTGCAAGCCGATGCCGAAGCGGTGGGCGAGCTCGGCGACGAAGTGGTGGCCGAAGTGGCGGCGCGCATCGCCTCTGTGCTGGCCCGGTCGGTGCCGAGCCGGATCCTCGACCTCCTCTCCGACGTCGCGGCTGAGCTGTCGGCCGAGCTGCCCGATGGTCGCGTCGAGATCCGCCTGGTGGGCGAGGACGTCGAGTTCGCCTACGTCGACGAGCGCCCGGCGCCAGCGGACGCCGAAGCCGAGCTTTCGGCCCGGATCACGCTCCGCCTGCCCGAGCAGTTGAAGGCCCGGGTCGAGGAGTGCGCGGCGCGCGAAGGGGTGTCGGCCAACGGCTGGATCCTGCGCGCGCTCGAGCGCGCCACGTCGACGCCGACCGCGCAGGGCCGCCGTGGCAGCGCCGGGACGCGTCTGCGGGGCTACGGCACAAGTTGAAAGGAAGGGAGCCCGACATGGAGAAGACGTATGCCACCCCGGGCAAGGTGCTCGTGGTGGTTCAGAACGAGGTGGGCCTGGTTGTCCTCAAGGCTCATGCCGAGACGTCGGTGCACGTCGTGCTCGAAGCGGAGACGCACGACGCCGAAGAGCTGGTCGAACGGGCCACCGTCGAGTGCCGCCCTGCGGGTGGACGCGACATCGTCGTGGTGAAGATCCCGCATCGGCACGGCATGCGGTTCGTCCGCCGCAACGGCGTCATCGTGCGCATCGCACTGCCGCGAGGGAGCGATGTCGAGGTGGCCACCGCATCGGCCAACGTGGAGCTCAACGGCTCCCTCGGCGCGGTCAGCGTCAAGACGGCGAGCGGTGAGGTCACCGCCGACGACGTGGACGACCTGCGCGCCAAGACGGCGAGCGGTGACATCGAGGTCGGCACGGTGGGCGGGGACCTCCGAATGCACACCGCGTCGGGCGACCTCCGCTGCGTGCGGGTCGACGGGCGGTCGTCGGTGACGACCACCTCGGGAGACGCCGAGATCGGATCAACCGGCGGTGCGATCGAAGTGCGGGCTACGTCGGGAGACGTCCGGCTGGGCGAAGTGTCCGGGGAAGCCAGGGTGGTCGCCGTCTCGGGTGACGTCCACGTGCTCTCCCTCGCCGAGGGGAGCGCGCACATCCGCTCGGTGTCGGGTGACATAGAGGTGGGGATCGCCCCCGGGGTCACCTTCAGCCTCGACGCCGAGACCCTCTCGGGCACGCTCGAATCGGCCATCCCTCTCCAGGACGCCCCCCTCGCGCACGCCAATCCCGCGATCGCCCTCACCGTGCGGAGCGTGTCGGGCAACGTCTCGATTGAGCGTGGCAGCGCCGTGGCCTGAAGACGAACGCGCTGCGCGCTCTCGCTGAGGCTTGACCGGTGACCCGCTGCCGCTGTCGGGCATAGCCTGGTGGGCATGTGCCGGAACATCACCACGCTGAGGGGCCTCGAGCCCAGCGCCACACCCGAGGAGATCGAGGCGGCGGCGCGCCAGTACGTCCGCAAGGTCAGCGGCGTGCAATCCACGTCGCCTCGCACCACGGACGCGATCGAACATGCGGTGCACCACATCGCGCAGGCGACGACGGAGCTCCTGGCTACGCTGCCGCCCCGCCAGCAACCACCGCCCACGCTGCCGCCCCTGCGGCGCATCGCCGCCAAAGCCGCCGCCCAGGCCGGCTGAGGAGGGGCCGCCGGGCCCGTGTAGGCGCCGCCTCTATCCGGCCAGCGCCCCCACCACGTAGTTGATGCAGGCGCAGAGCGACGCCACGTCGTCCGGATCGATAGCCGGGAACATGGCGACACGCAGCTGGTTCCGCCCGAGCTTGCGGTAGGGCTCGGTGTCCACAATTCCGTTGGCCCGCAGCACCGCCGCCACGGCGGCCGCGTCCACCGCGTCGACGAAGTCGATGGTGCCCACCACGTGGCTGCGCTGCGCTGGATTCTCCACGAAGGGGCGGGCGAAGTCGGACTGCTCGGCCCAGGTGTAGAGGATCTCGGCCGAGCGGTCGCACCGCGAGGCGGTCCATTCGAGGCCGCCCCGCTCGTTCATCCAGTCCAGCTGCTCGGCCAGCAAGAAGATGGTGGCCAGGGCGGGAGTGTTGTAGGTCTGGTCCAGGACGGAGTTGTCGACCGCCGTCTTGAGGTCGAGGAAGGCGGGGATCCAGCGCCCGGAGGCGGCGATCCGCTCTATCCGCTCGAGCGCCGCCGGCGACAGGAGGGCGATCCACAGGCCGCCGTCGCCGGCGAAGCACTTCTGGGGGGCGAGGTAGTAGGCGTCGAACTCGGCGGGGTCGACGCGCAGGCCGCCGCCGCCCGAGGTCCCGTCGACGGCGACCAGACCACCTCCCTCGGCCGGCCGCGCCGCCCCGACGGGGCGGCGGATGGGCATGGCAACCCCGGTGGAGGTCTCGTTGTGGGTCAGGGCGTAGAGGTCGACGCCGCTGTCGGCCACGGGAAGAGGGTGGGTGCCCACGGGTGCCTCAATGATCTGGGGGTCCTTGAGGTGCGGGGCGGCCGCCGCACAGGCGGCGAACTTCGAGGAGAATTCACCGAAGCTGAGGTGCTGGCTCTGCGCCTCGATGAGCCCGAACGTCGCCGCGTCCCAGAAGCAGGTGGTGCCCCCGTTGCCGAGCACGACCTCGTAGCCCTCGGGGAGGGAGAACAGGGCGCGGAACCCGCGGCGAACGCGACCTACCTGGGACTTGACGGTCTTTTGGCGATGACTGGTCCCGAGGTAGGTGGTGGCGACCTCGGAGAGCGCGGCCACCTGCTCGGGCCGGACCTTGGACGGGCCCGATCCGAAGCGGCCGTCGGCGGGCCGCAGGTCGGCGGGAATGGTGATATCGGGGGTGTCGGACACGTATGGAATCATTACATCCGTGACGACGATGCCCGACGCGCCGACCCAGTTGCACCGGATATCACAACGGGCCGCCGCGGTGGCCCCGTCGGCCACGCTGGCCGTCGACGCCAAGGCGAAAGCACTCCAGGCAGCCGGCGAGCACGTGATCGGCTTCGGGGCCGGAGAGCCTGACTTCCCGACCCCGGCGCACATCGTCGAGGCGGCCGTGGCGGCGTGCCGCAACCCGGCCAACCACCGCTACACCCCCACGGCGGGCCTCCCGGTCCTGCGCGAGGCCATCGCCGCCAAGACCTTGCGGGACTCGGGCTACGCCGTGACGGCCCAACAGGTGCTGGTGACCAACGGGGGCAAACAGGCCATCGCCAACGCCTTCGCCGTCCTGTGCGACCCCGGTGACGAGGTGCTGGTGCTGGCTCCCTACTGGACGACCTATCCCGAGTCGATCGCCCTGGCCGGCGGGGTACCGGTCGTCGTCCACTCCGACGAGAGCACGGGCTTCCGCAACTCCGTCGAGGACCTCGAGGCGGCGGTCACCCCGCGAACCAAAGCGCTGCTGTTCGTGTCGCCGTCGAACCCCACGGGAGCCGTGTACCGGCGCGAAGAGATCGAGGCGATCGGTCGTTGGGCCGCCGACCGCGGCCTGTGGGTACTGACCGACGAGATCTACGAGCACCTGGTCTACGGGGATGCCACCCACCACTCCATGCCGGTCCTCGTGCCCGAATTGGCCGAGCGGTGCCTCGTGGTGAACGGCGTGGCCAAGACGTATGCCATGACGGGGTGGCGCGTCGGGTGGCTCATCGGCCCGGTGGATGCCGTGACGGCTGCGACGAACATCCAGAGCCATGAGACCTCCAATGTCTCCAACGTCTCCCAGCAGGCCGCGCTGGCCGGGATCTCGGGTGGGTTGGACGACGTGATGATGATGCGCGCCGCATTCGACCGCCGCCGACGGACCATCTACCGCATGTTGAACGAGATCGATGGCGTCGTCTGCGTGGAGCCCGAGGGGGCCTTCTACGCCTTCCCGTCGGTCAAGGGAATGCTGGGGCGGTCGCTGCGCGGGAAGCGGCCGGCCACGAGCGCCGAGCTGGCCGAGTTGGCCATCAACGAGGCCAAGGTGGCCGTCGTCCCGGGTGAGGCGTTCGGCGCCCCGGGCTACTTCCGCCTCTCCTATGCCCTCGGCGACGATGACCTCGTCGAGGGGGTGTCCCGTTTGGCGGCTCTCTTCGCCGAAGCGCAAGACTGAGGGGAACGCGGACGTCGAGTCGACGATTGTGCAGCGGGGGATTGTTCAGCGGGGGAGTGAGGAGACCACTGCGGTGGCACGAGTACTCGTAACCGAGAAGATCGCCCAGAGCGGACTCGACCTGTTGGCCCATGCCGGTCACACCGTCGACGTGCAGGAGGGGCTGAGCCCCGAGCAGCTCGTGGGCGCTATTGAGGGGGCCCAGGCCCTCATCATTCGCTCGTCCACCCAGGTGACCCCCGAGGTGCTGGCGGCGGGCACCTCTCTCCAGGTGGTGGGCCGGGCCGGCGTCGGGCTGGACAACGTCGACGTGGCGGCGGCGACCGAGCGGGGCGTCATGGTCGTCAACGCCCCCACCTCGAACATCCTCTCGGTGGCCGAACAGGCCATGGCCTTGCTCTTGGCCCAGGCCCGCAACATCCCCCAGGCCCACGCGTCGCTGGTGGCCGGGCGGTGGGAGCGCTCCAAGTGGGAGGGCGTCGAGCTCCACGGCAAGGTGCTCGGGGTGGTCGGGTTGGGCCGGGCCGGCTCCCTGGTGGCCCAGCGCGCCCACGCGTTCGGAATGGAGCTGATCGGCTACGACCCCTTCGTCTCACCCGAGCGCGCCCGGGCCATGGGTGTGCGCCTGGTCACCATCGAAGAGCTGGTGGGAGAAGCGGACTTCGTCTCCATCCACACTCCCAAGACGCCCGAGACCCTGGGTCTGTTCGGCCGTGATCTCCTGGCCAAGGCCAAGCCCGGGATCCGCATCATCAACACGGCCCGCGGCGGCATCGTCGACGAGGAGGCGCTGGCCGAGGCCATCCGCGACGGGATCGTGGCCGGCGCCGGATTGGACGTCTTCGCCAAGGAGCCGTGCACCGAATCGCCCCTCTTCGGCCTGCCCGGGGTCGTTGTCTCCCCACACCTGGGGGCGTCCACCGAGGAGGCGCAGGACAAGGCCGGGGTGACCATCGCCGAGCAGGTGCTGCTGGCGCTGGCGGGCGACTTCGTCCCCTACGCCGTCAACGTCGCGGCCGGTGACGTCTCCGACGTCGTGCGGCCGTTCATGGGGCTGGCCGAGCAGCTGGGGCGATTCTTCGGCTGCCTCCACGACGGCCTCCCCGACGGTCTGGAGATCGAGTGCCAGGGAGAACTGGCTGCGGTCAACACCGGCATCCTCACCCTTTCCGCCCTCAAGGGGATCTTTGCCGGCTCGACCGAAGAGCCGGTGTCCTACGTGAACGCACCACAGCTGGCCGAGCAACGCGGGCTCGAAGTGCGGGAGAGCTCGACGGCGACGTCGCGCGATTACAAGTCACTCATCACGCTGCGCTCGAGGTCGCACTCGGTGGCCGGGACGCTGAGCTCGGCCGGGCACCGGAGCGAGCCGCGCGTCGTCATGGTCGACGAGCACGTGGTCGAAGTGTCCCCGGCGGCGCACATGTTGGTCGTGCGCAACGACGACCGTCCCGGCATGATCGGGATGGTGGGCACCGCGCTGGGCGCGGCCGAAATCTCCATTTCCTCCATGGCGGTCGGGCCCAGCCCCGTCGCGAGCACGGCGATGATGGTGATCTCCACCACGACGCCGGCGCCCGACGCCGTGGTCGATCAACTACGCGGCGACGAGGGCATTCTCGACATCCACCGCGTCAGCCTGTAGGCCGGCGGGGCACCTTCGGCCAGGTATCGACGCTGCCGATCAACGGTGCCGTGCCGTGCAGCGCGCGCCGCGGCGCACGGTCGAGCACGAGGGCGCGGACGACACCGGCGGCGACCACCACCAGGGCGGTGCGCAGGACGGCGGTGCACAGGCGACGCATCGCGACAGGATAGTCACTGCAAGCGGTAGCGTTGCCGGCCGTGCCCCAGTTGCGCAGCATTGCGCCGATTCTGCCCACCGCCGACATGGAGCGGATGCAGTCGCACTACCGCGCCCTGGGGTTCACCGTGGTGGTGCACCACGGTGGGTACGCCACAGCGAGCCGCGATGGCATCAACGTGCATTTCCATCTCACTCCCGCCGGCGAGCCGGAGCCACCGGGCGGCGCGGTCTACATCGCGGTCGACGATGCCGACGCTCTGCACGCGGAGTGGGTGGCGTCGGGAGTCGGTGAGACCGGGGACCTGTGGGATCCGGGCTTCGGCGTGTGGGAGGCCGTGCACACCGATCTGGACGGCAACCTGATCCGCTTCGGCTCGACCGTGGGGGAGGCACGCTCTTGACGCTGGAGCGCTCCGATGGGAGAATCGCGGTCACGATGGTGAAGCTCTCGACGACCCACCTGCTGCTTACCTGACGGCGAACGCCACATCGCGTTCGCTCGCAACCTCCTGCGCCCAACCGGCCAGGGGGTTTTTTGTTGGCCGTCGCGCGGTGGGGAGAACCGGCACACAAGAGACCCGGCANNGAGACCCGGCACACAAGAGACCAACAAACAAAGAGGAAGGGAACATGGGCATGACAGGAGAACGGAAAGGGAGTGGTGACGGCGGGGAGCGGGGCCGCCTGGCCTTGCCCTGCGATCCGTCGCCCATGCACTTCGAGAAGTACCGGTCGCATGTCCCGCTGGTGCTGCGCGACCGGACGTGGCCGGACCGCCAGTTCACCCAGGCGCCACGCTGGGCCAGTGTCGACCTGCGCGACGGCAATCAGGCCTTGATCGACCCCATGGACACCGAGCGCAAGCTGGCGCTGTTCCAGACGTTGGTCGCCGTCGGGTTCAAAGAGATCGAGGTGGGATTCCCGTCGGCCTCCCAGACCGACTATGACTTCCAGCGCCTGATCATTGACGAGGGGATGATCCCCGACGACGTCGAGATCCAGGTGCTGGTCCAGTGTCGCGAGGAGCTGATCGAGCGCACCTTCGAGTCCCTCGTCGGCGCCCGACGCGCCGTGGTGCACTTCTACAACTCGGTATCGGAGCTCCAACGCCGTGTCGTGTTCGGTCTGGACAAGCCCGGCATCGTCGACATTGCCGTCAACGCAGCCATCACGTGTAAGAAGTTCGAGCAGGCCGTGCCCGGCACGGAGTTCCGTTACGAGTACTCCCCCGAGAGCTTCACCGGGACCGAGCCCGAGTTCGCCGTCGAGATCTGTGAGGCGGTCATGGATGTCATTGCACCGACACCCGACCGGCCCATGATCCTCAACCTTCCGGCGACGGTGGAGATGTACAGCCCCAACGTCTACGCCGACGTGATCGAGTGGTTCGGGCGGACCATCAAGAAGCGGGACGCTGTCGTGCTGAGCCTGCACCCGCACAACGACCGCGGCACCGCGGTCGCCGCGGCCGAGCTAGCGGTGCTGGCCGGTGCCGACCGGGTGGAGGGCACGCTCTTCGGGAACGGGGAGCGGACCGGCAACGTCGACATCGTGACGCTGGCGATGAACCTGTTCTCCCAGGGCATTGACCCCGCCCTCGACTTCGGCGACATCGAGAAGGTGCGCCGGGTGGCCGAGTACGCCACCCGCCTGCCCGTTCATCCGCGCCACCCCTACGCCGGCGACCTCGTCTACACGGCCTTCTCCGGCTCGCACCAGGACGCCATCAAGAAGGGGATGGCCGCCATCGGGGACGACTACGCGCAGTGGGAGGTGCCCTACCTCCCCATCGACCCCAAGCACACGGGAAGGACCTACGAGGCGATCATCCAGGTCAACAGCCAGTCGGGCAAGGGCGGGGTGGCCTATCTGATGGACACCGAGCACGGGCTCGATCTGCCCCGCCGACTGCAGATGGAGTTCTCCAAGACGGTGCAGGCGATCACCGAGGCCAGCGGCACGGTGATCGGGACCGGTGAGATGTGGGACGTCTTCTCCGAGGCCTATCTGCCCGAGGATGCCGGCCTGCGGCTGGTGGGCAGCGAGGTCTCCACTGGTCAGGGGCACACCACCGTCACGGCGCAGCTCCTGGTCGACGGGCAGCACCGGACCATCGCCGGGAAGGGCAACGGCCCGATCGACGCCCTGGTCGCCGCCCTGGCCGCCGAGCTCGGCATCGCCTTGGAGGTGAAGGACTACTCCGAGCACGCCCTCACCGCGGGTTCGGGGGCATCGGCGGTGGCCTACGTCGAGTGCGCCGGTCCCGACGGGTCCACCTGGTGGGGCGTGGGACGGGACTCCTCCATCCTCGACGCCTCCCTGGCCGCCGTGGTGTCGGCGGCCAACCGCGCCCGCAGCGTGTGATCCGCCCGGCGAAGGAGGAGGACCTTCCGGAACTGCAGGCGCTGATCGAGGAGCTGGCGGCCTTCGAGAGTCTCTCCGACCAGTGCGTCTGCACCTCTGCAGACCTCCAACGGGTCCTCTTCGGGCCCGAGGCGACCGTCCACGACACGGTGGCGGTGGCCGACGACGGGTCCGTGGTGGGCCACGCCCTGTGGTTCCCCACCTTCTCCACGTTCCTGGGCCAGTCCGGCATCTGGCTCGAGGATCTCTACGTACGTCCGGCCCACCGGCGGCAGGGTCACGCCGGCGCCCTCCTGGCTGACCTGCGGGGCCGCACCACGGGGCGGGTGGAGTGGGACGTGCTGGAGTGGAACCAAGACGCCATCGACTACTACCAGCGCCTGGGCGCCCGGCCGATGGCCGGGTGGACGCGCTACCGCTGGACCCTCGACCCTCAGCCGTAGCCGCCGCTCGGGATGTACGGGCTCGGGGGTCCCGGCATGCCGCGCACCATGACCGGGCCATAGGGCTGGAGCTCCACGCCCGCCTCGGTCAGAACGACGATGGCCCACTGCTGCGCCGCCGTGAGCCAGTTGACCTCAATGGTCTCCCCGGGCGGGGCTTCGGCCAGCATGGCGCGCAGCACGAGCGCGGCCGATGTCTCGTTGTACGCGCCGAGGGTCACGATCCGGTCGTCCTGGGCCACCGCGTAGGCCTGATCCTCGTGCAAGAGGAGGCGGGCACCCTCCTCGGCGAGCATCATCTCCAGGTCGACCGCGCGCGCCGCGCCGCGCACGGTGCGATCGATGGCGCTTACCACCTCGATGTGCGTGGCCGTGACCTCAGGGCCCTCGTGCCGGGTGACCTCGCGCGGGTGTTGCACCGCGCCGGGGCGCAAGGGCCCCCACGCCGCCACCACGGGATGCAGCGAGAACCCGAAGTCGGAGTAGAGCGCCATGGCCTTGGGGTCGCGGGAGCACTGGATCGTCCCGGGGCTGTGCGCGTCGCCGTGCGTGTGGGCCAAGCGCAGCAGCTCGCGTCCGAGGCCGCGTCCCTGGCTGCCCGGGAGAGCCCCGAGCTGTGACAGCACCCAGTAGCCCTCGCGCACGAAGGACTGGGACATGCCTACTATCACCCCGCCGTCCTCGGCCACCCACGATCCCCCGGGGTCGGTGTGGAGAAAATGGCGCGCTCGGTTCTGGCGCCGCTGGTCGTTCTGCAGCGTGCTGGCGGTGACGGGGAGCCCGTAACGGGCACGCACGGCCAGGAGCCCCGTGTCGAATGCCTCGACCGCGCCGCGGATGTCGGTGTCGGTCATGGGCCGGAAGATCACCACGGTCCGATGTTGCCACGCGGTCCCCCGGAGCGGGCGATTTGCCCGGCGGTTTGACGGGGCAGGCCATCGAAGCCACCATGCGCCATGGCTCGCGCTCCGTCCTCCCCGCACGTCCTGGCCGTCGCCCGCGGCGACGAGCCCGCCGACCTGCTCCTCCGGGGCGGGCGGGTCCTGTCCCCCTCCACCCGCGAGTGGGTGACCACCGATCTGGCGGTCGCCGACGGCGTGGTGGCGGGATGGGGGTGGCGAGAGGCCGAAGAGGAGATCGACCTCGACGGCGCCGCCGTGACCGCCGGGCTGGTGGACGCGCACATGCATCTCGAGTCGACCAAGTTGTGGATCGACGAGTTCGTCCGCACCGTCCTGCCGCTGGGCACGACTGCGGTGGCGGCCGATCCGCACGAGGTGGCCAACGTGTTCGGCATTCCCGGTGTGGCGGCGCTCATCGCGGCGGCCCGCCAACTCCCCTTCACCTTCGGGGTGTGCGCCAGCAGCTGCGTGCCGGCATCGCCCTTCGAGAGCCCGGGCGCGGAGCTGTTCGCACCCGATGTCGCCACGCTCCTCGAGGACTTCGGGGCCATCGGGGTGGCCGAAGTCATGAATTTCCCCGGGGTGGTGGCCGGCGACCCCGAGATGCTGGCCCGCATCGCCACCGCGGGGCGCCGCCGTGTCGACGGGCACGCCCCCGGAACTCTCCGGCGCGCCGCTCGATGCCTACCTGGCCGCCGGGGTGGAGTCCGACCACGAGTGCACCGAGCTCGAAGAGGCCGAGGAGAAGCGGCGCAAGGGGATGTGGGTCTTCATCCGGCAGGGGTCGGCCAGCCAGAACCTGCGTGACCTGATCCCCACCGTCCTGTTACACGGCACCGATCACGTGGCCCTGTGCAGCGACGATCGGGAGCCCGACACGTTGCTCGAGGTGGGGCACCTCAACGACTGCGTGCGGTTGGCCGTCGCCGCCGGGGTCAGCGAGATAGACGCGCTGGTACTGGCCACGCTCAATCCGGCCGAGTACCACGGCTTCAGCGAGCTCGGGGCACTGGGGCCGGGCTATCAGGCTGACATCTTGTGCTTCGACACCCTCTCAGGTTTCCGTCCCTCGCTGGTGTTCCAACGCGGGCGGCTGGTGGCCCGCGAGGGCGCGGTCGTGCCCGGCCAGGTGAAGGACACGCCGGCGCCGGCGTTCATGCGCCACTCGGTGCACCTCGCGGTCCCGCCGCCGGCCGCCCGCTTCGACGACGGCCTGCGACCCGGCACCCGCGTGCGCACCATCGGCATCCGGCAGGGCTCGCTCAGCACCACCTCGCTCGTCACCGACCCGGCAGACCCGGGCGCCACGGTGGCGCGCCTGGCCGTGGTGGAGCGGCACCACCAGACCGGCCGCATCGGTCTCGGCTGGGTCGACGGATTCGGGCTCAGCCACGGCGCGCTGGCCTCGACCGTCGGCCACGACGCCCACAACTGCATGGTGGTGGGCGCGCGCACGTCGACCGGACCGGCGGCCATGGCGGCCGCGGTGGCGCGCCTGGCCGCCATCGGCGGTGGGCAGGTGGCGGTCGACGATCAGGGGGCTGTGCTGGCCGAGCTCCCCCTGCCCATCGGCGGCCTCATGAGCGACCGCCCGGCCCGCGTGGTCGCAGCCGGCCTCCAACAGCTCGTGGCGGTCGCGCGCACATTGGGATCGACGATCGATGCGCCCTTCATGCACCTGAGCTTCCTGGGTCTCTCGGTGATCCCCGCGTTGCGGTTGACGGACAAGGGCCTGGTCGACGTGGGCCGATTCGAGCTGGTGCCGGTCCCGGTCAGCTGACCGGGCGATCAGCTCGCCCAGGAGCGGTCGAACCAGCGCTGTATGCGGCTGGTCCCGAACTCGCTCTTGTCAGCGGCAATCTCTTGCGACGGGCCTTCGAGAGCCCCGACGGGGGGCGCCCCGCTCAAGAAGGTGACGGTGACGCGGGCCACCATGTCGTGCCCGAACTCCAGGTAGCAGGTCCCCTGCCCGTCGTAGGTCGGCGGGGTGGAGCCGGCGCGCAGGCGTGCCGCGATCTGCCCAGCCGCCACCGAGGCCTGGCCCTCCGCGAAGACACCCGCCTTGGGCGTGCCGACGCTCGTCACGTCGCCGATGGCGTACACGTCGGAGTGCGCCGTCTCCAGGGTGAGGGGATTCACCGGGATCCACCCGTCGACCGTCAGCCCCGATTGGGCGACCACCGCGGGCGCCCGGTGCACCGGCACGCCGAGGAAGAGGTCGTAGGGCATCTCGGAGCCGTCGCTGAGCAGGGCCACTTTGCGGTCGGGATCGAGCCCGCGCACCAACTTTTCCGGGTGCCAGCTGATGCCCCGATCGCCGAACGCGGCAAGCAGTGCCTCCGATGCCGCGGGCGAGGGTGGGATGGGGAGCCCGAGCGGCATGACGAGTGCAATGGTGGACTGGTCGCGGATGCCGCGGCCGGTCAGGTAGTCGTGCAGCAAAAGGGCGGTCTCGCTCGGCGCCGGCGGGCATTTGAACGGTGTCGACGTCACGGCGACGATCACGTTGCCACCCTCGAAGTCCTCCAGCACTGCGCGCAGTGCGAACGCGCCGGGGATCGTGTAGAACTCGTGACCGCCCTCGAGGAGCCCCGGCGTGGCCGGCGGGTCCAGATCGGCTCCCAGTGCCACCACGAGGATGTCGGCGTCGAAGGGGCCCGCGTCGGTCTCCACGCGCTTGGCCGCGGGATCGATGGAGCGGATGGCGCTTTGGACGAACCGCAGCCCCGGCTTGTTGATGTCGCGGTACGGGTGGAACACCTCGGAAGGGGCCTTCCTCCCGAACATGATGTCGAGCTTGGAGAACCCGAAGACGAAGCCCCCGCTCTGGTCAATGAGCACGACCTCGATCTCCTCGCCGAACTGTTCGGAAAGCTGGGTGGACAGTTCCAGCCCGCCGAATCCCGCGCCGAGCACCAAAATGCGCATGTGTCACCAACCCTCTCTGCGCGGTCGACGCGGTCGCCAGGCCCGCTGCGGGGACAGTATCGGGCACCTGATGCGGCTGCAAAGGAACCCGCGCCGGCGGCAGCACAGAATGCCTGCCGGTGCGGCAGGAATATACGGCGCTGTCAGGCCGAGGGCATGAACGCCGGCCTCCGGCGCTCGTAGTCGGTGATGGCGTCGGCGTGGCGGAGGGAGAGGCCGATGTCGTCCCAGCCGTTGAGGAAGCGCTCCCGGGTGAATTCGTCGAGAGGGAAGGTGGCCGCCAGGCCGGCCGCCGGCGCCTCGATGGTGCCGCGGGCCACGTCGATCGTGATCTCGAGCGAAGGGTCGGCTGCCACAGCCGACAGCAGCGCGTGATCGAACTCGGAGGGGACCTGCACCGGGAGCAGCCCCTGCTTGGTGCAGTTGTTCCGGAAGATGTCGGCGAAGCGCGACGAGACCACCGCCTCGAAGCCGTAGTCCATGAGGGCCCAGACGGCGTGTTCGCGGGACGAGCCGGTGCCGAAGTTGTGGCCCGCCACCAAAATGTTGGCGCCGACGTACTCGGGGTGGTTCAGGACGAAGTCCCGGTCGTCGCGCCATTCGGCGAACAGGCCGGCGCCGAACCCGGTGCGCTCGACGCGCTTGAGCCAGTCGGAGGGGATGATCTGGTCGGTGTCCACGTCCGTGCGCTCCAGTGGCACGGCGCGCCCGGTCACGATGACGACGGGCTTCATCGGTCGAGGTCCGCCGGCGTGGCGAAGGTGCCCGCCACGGCGGTGGCGGCGGCGACGGCGGGGGAGACCAGGTGTGTGCGCCCGCCCCGACCCTGGCGGCCCTCGAAGTTCCGGTTCGAGGTCGACGCGCACCGCTCGCCCACCGCCAATTTGTCGGGGTTCATGGCCAGGCACATGGAGCAGCCGGGCTCGCGCCATTCGAAGCCGGCCGTCACGAAGATCTTGTCGAGCCCTTCGGCCTCGGCCTGGGCCTTGATCCGGTGCGAGCCCGGGACCACGAGAGCCCGCATCCCCGCCCGGACGTGCCGGCCGTCGAGCACCTCCGCCGCCGCCCGCAGGTCCTCAATGCGGGAATTGGTGCACGAACCCAGGAACACGGTGTCCACGCGCACCTGGCGCAGGGGCGTGCCGGCCTCGAGGCCCATGTAGGCCAGCGCCCTCGTCGCCGCCTCTCGCTCGCCGGGGTCCTCCATGGACTCGGGGTCGGGGATCGTGCCGTCGATGGTGGTCACCTGGCCCGGGTTGGTGCCCCATGTCACATGGGGTGCGATGGTGGCGGCGTCGATCGCCACCTCCTTGTCGAAGGTCGCCCCCGGATCGGTGGGGAGCGTGCGCCAGTACTCGAGCGCGGCGTCCCACGCGCTGCCGCGGGGCGCGTGGTCGAGGTCCTTCAAATAGGCGAACGTCGTCTCGTCGGGCGCCACGAGGCCCGCACGCGCCCCTCCCTCGATGCTCATGTTGCACAGGGTCATGCGCCCTTCCATCGACAGCGCGCGGATGGCGGATCCCCGGTATTCGATGACGTGCCCGATGCCGCCGCCGGTCCCGATGGTGCCGATGATGGCCAGCGCCACGTCCTTGGCGCTGACGCCGGCTGCGAGCTCGCCGTCCACCGTGACGGACATGGTGGCGGGGCGCTCCTGGGGCAGGGATTGGGTGGCGAGGACGTGCTCGACCTCGCTCGTGCCGATGCCGAAGGCGAGGGCGCCGAAGGCACCATGGGTCGAGGTGTGGCTGTCACCGCAGACGATGGTCATCCCGGGCTGGGTCCAGCCCTGCTCGGGACCGATCACGTGGACGATCCCCTGGTTGGGGTTCCCCATCGGGTAGCAGGTGATGCCGAACTCCGCGCAGTTGGCGTCGAGCACCGCGAGCTGCGTGGCCGAGATCGGATCGGCCACCGGCTTGTCGATGTCGGTGGTCGGGACGTTGTGGTCGGCGGTGGCCACGGTGAGGTCGGGGCGCCGCACCGTGCGCCCGGCCAGGCGCAGGCCGTCGAAGGCCTGGGGAGAGGTGACCTCGTGGATGAGATGGAGGTCGATGAAGAGCAGGTCCGGCTCGCCCGCCTTGGCGTACACGACGTGCGCGTCCCAGATCTTCTCCACGAGGGTGCGTGGGGCCAGGGCCATCAGTGATCGACCGCGACGATCTCGACCCGCAGGACACCGCCCGGTGCCTTGTACTCAACGGTGTCGCCGGCGCTCCGTCCCAGCAGGACCTGTCCGAGGGGTGCGCTGGGGGAGAGCACCGGGAGGTCGCCCTGGCGCTCCTCGATGGAGCCGACGAAGAACTGCTGGATGTCGTCCTCGTCATCGCCCTCGTAGCGCAGGGTCACGGTGCTGCCCGTGGCCACGCTGCCGTCGCCCGGCTCGGACTCGTCGACCACCTCCACGTTCTTGAGCAGCGCCTGGAGCTGGCGGATGCGGGACTCCATCTTTCCCTGGAAGTCCTTGGCGGCGTGGTAGTCCCCGTTCTCGCTCAGGTCGCCCAGCGCCCGGGCCGCCTCGATCTGCTCGGCGATCTCGACCCTTCCCCTGGTCGTCAGGTCCTCCAGCTCCGCCACCAGGCGGTCGTAGGTGGCCTGCGTGAGGCTGGCCGATACGGTCTCATTGGTTGATGGTGGGTTGGTCACAGTACGTGTCCTTCGGGTGGAGGTTGCCGGCGGCGGATGACGTCTCGACGGCAGGCACCAGGCTAATCGGCTCCCAAGGGGGCGGACGCCCCTCGGGTGCAGCTGTTGTTGACGGGACCCGCCGGGCGCGGGAGAATATGGGTTCCATGCGCGGCCCCCAGCACTCTGTAGGCATTATTCACTAGGCGCGCCACATACCCGCGCGCCGTTGAACCGTCCACTGCGTGGGCGGTTTTTCAATTCCGGCGGGCTGCGCCCCGCACCCGGTCGACCAATGGAAGGAAAAAGGCAGGCTCAGTGAGCACAGGCACGAACAAGAGGCGGATCGCGGTCATCGGGGGCGATGGCATCGGGCCGGAGGTTTGCGCCGAGGCACTCAAGGTGGTGGCGGCCGCAGGGGTCGACCTCGCGACCACCGCGTTCGACCTGGGGGCCTCTCGCTACCAGCGCGACGGCAGCGTGCTGCCCGATGCGGTGCTCGAAGAGCTCCGGGGCTACGACGCCATCCTCCTCGGCGCGGTGGGACCGCCCGTGGGCGACACCTCGGTGCCGCCGGGGACACTCGAGCGCGGCCTCCTGCTCCGCCTGCGCTTCGAGCTCGATCTCTACGTGAACCTCCGGCCCTTCGCCGGCGTCCCGGGATCGATCGCCCAGGGGGCTGATTTCGTGGTCATCCGGGAGAACACCGAGGGGACCTACGCCGGCGAGGGTGGGTTCCTCCGGCGCGGCACCCCGCACGAGGTGGCGACCCAGGGCTCGGTCAACACCCGCATGGGCGTCGAGCGGTGCGTGCGCTTTGCCTTTGAGCTCGCCGACCGGCGGCCTGCCCACCACCTCACCTTGGTGCACAAGACCAACGTCCTGACCTTCGCCGGCGATCTGTGGAACCGCACCGTCACCGAGGTGTCCCCCGAGTTCCCTGATGTCACCTGGGACTACAACCACGTCGATGCCGCCTGCATCTACCTGGTGGAGCAGCCGCGGCGCTACGACGTCATCGTGACCGACAACCTCTTCGGGGACATCCTGACCGACCTGGCCGGCGCCGTCAGCGGCGGGATCGGTTTCGCCGCGTCAGCCAACCTCAACCCGGCCCGCACGGGCCCGTCGCTGTTCGAGCCGGTCCACGGCGCGGCGCATGACATCGCCGGGAAGGGCGTGGCCAACCCCTTGGCCGCCATCCACTCCGCCGCGCTCATGCTCGATCACCTGGGCGAGTCCGACGCCGCCGGGCGCATCCTCAAGGCGCTGTCCGAGCAGTCCGACACCATGACCATCTCCACCGATCCACTGTCCACGACCGCCGTGGGCGATGCCATCGCAGAAAGGCTCTGATCAATGCCCATCACCCCGACCGAGAAGATCTGGATGGACGGCGAGCTCGTCGACTGGGCCGAAGCCAGGGTGCACGTCCTCACCCACACCATGCACTACGGCTCCGGTGTGTTCGAGGGGATCCGGGCGTACCCGACCGCCCGCGGCGTGGCCGTGTTCCGCCTGACCGACCACATCCGCCGCCTCTTCGCCTCGGCCAAGATCTTCATGATCGAGATTCCCTACACGGTCGAGCAGATCGTCGCGGCCTGCCGCGAGGTGGTCCGGGTCAACGGCATGGACGACGGCTGCTACCTGCGCCCGCTCGTCTACCTGGGGTACGGGGAGATGGGGCTCAACCCGCTGCCCTGCCCGACCAACGTGTCCATCGCCGCCTGGCCCTGGGGCACCTACCTGGGCGACGAGGGCGTGGCCAACGGCGTGTCGTGCAAGGTCAGCTCGTGGCGCCGCCACGATCCCAACGCCGTCCCCACCGCGGCCAAGGGCACCGGGATGTACGCCAACTCATCGCTGGCCAAGGTGGAGGCGATCAAAGCCGGCTACGACGAAGCCATCCTCCTCGCGCCGAACGGCACGGTGAGTGAGTGCACGGGGGAGAACATCTTCGTCGTGCGCGACGGCGTGCTCCTGACGCCGCCGACGTCGGACGCCGGCGCGCTGGACGGCATCACCCAGAGCTCGGTCCAGACCATCGCCCGCGACCTCGGCTTCGAGGTGCGCCACGAGCAGATCATCCGCACCGACCTCTACCTCGCTGACGAAGCCTTCCTGACCGGGACGGCGGCCGAGGTGGTTCCCATCCGCGCCGTCGACGACCGCGAGGTCGGCACGGGCAAGCCGGGGCCCATCACCCGCGAGATCCAGCAGATGTACTTCGCTACCGTGCGCGGCGAGGTCGACCGTTACAAGGACTGGCTCGAACATGTCGACTGAGGCCCAGGCGCACGGCGAGTCCCACACCCACGCGCATGGCGAGTCTCACGGCCACTCGCACGGTGCGCACGACTACGAGGTGCCGGACCTCCCCGAGTCGGTGGACATCTTCGACACGATCCTGCGCGACGGCAGCCAGCAAGAGGGGCTCTCCCTCACGGTGACCGACAAGCTGCGCGTGGCCGAACAGCTGGATCACCTCGGCGTGACCTACATCGAAGGCGGATGGCCGGGTGCCAACCCCAAGGATGTCGAGTTCTTCGCCCGGGCGCGCCAAGAGCTCACCCTCTCCACCGCCACCTTGGTGGCGTTCGGGTCCACCCGCCGCGCCGGTGTGGCCGCCGAGGACGACGCCGTCCTGGCCAACCTCATCGACGCGGGCGCACCGGTCGCCTGCATTGTGGCCAAGGCCTGGGACCGTCACGTCACCGAGGCGCTGCGCACCTCGCTCGACGAAGCGGTGGCCATGGTCCGCGACTCCGTCCGCCACCTGGTGGTGCACGACCTACGGGTGTTCCTTGACGCCGAGCACTTCTTCGACGGTTACCGGCGCAATCCCGAATTCGCCCTCTCCGTGTTGGCGGCGGCCGAGGAGGCGGGGGCAGAGGCCCTGGTCCTGTGCGACACCAACGGCGGCTCGCTGCCCGACAGCGTGGGCCAGGCCGTGGCCGACGTGCGGGCCCGCACCAGCGCGCAGATCGGCATCCACTGTCACAACGACACCGGCTGCGCGGTGGCCAACTCCTTGGTTGCCGTCCAGGCGGGAGCGACCCAGGTGCAAGGCTGCGTGAACGGGTACGGGGAGCGGGCCGGCAACACCGACCTCGTCGCCGCCATCCCCAACCTCTCGCTGAAGCTCAACATACGCACCATCCCCGCGGATCGCCTCGAGCGGCTCACCCCCGTGTCCCACCACATCGCCGAGCTGGTCAACATCGCCCCCAACCCCCAGCAGGCCTACGTCGGCCATTCCGTCTTCGCCCACAAGGGCGGCCTGCACGCCAGTGCGGTGGCCCGCAGCGCCGACCTCTACGAGCATGTAGTGCCCAGCGCGGTCGGGAACGGCACCAGGGTGGTCGTCTCGGAGATGGCGGGGCGCTCGACGCTGGCCATGAAGGCGGCCGAACTCGGGCTGGAGCTCGATGGGGAGGTGCTCGGGCGCGTCCTGGACGAGCTCAAGCGCCTGGAGCATGAGGGGTACCACTTCGAGGTGGCGGACGGGTCGCTGGAACTGCTGCTGCGCCGGGCGGGTGGATGGTCGTCGGACTTCTTCAGCGTCGAGTCCTTCCGCGTCATAACCGATCACGGGGACCGTGCGGAGGGCATCGCCGGCGCATCGTTCGGCGTGACCACGGAGGCCACCGTGACGGTGCGCGTCGGTGCGGAGCGGATCGTGGCCGCGGCGGAAGGGAACGGACCGGTCAACGCACTCGATGCCGCCCTGCGTGGCGCGATCGGGAGCAGGTTCCCCGTGCTCGCATCCATCCACCTGACGGACTACCGCGTCCGGGTGCTCGATTCGGGCCACGGCACCGGCGCCATCACCCGAGTGCTGGTCGACACCACCGACGGGGAGTCCGTCTGGACCACTATCGGGGTCTCCGAGAACATCATCGAGGCCAGCTGGCAAGCGCTCTACGACTCGGTGGTCTTCGGGCTCCTTCACGCCTCGTGACCTGAAGCGGCAGTGCACTAACCTCCCGGCCTATGACCCAGCCGACGTTCGTCCCCATCACCAAGGCGGACCAGGTGCGTCCGGCCCGCCATCTCCACGTGCCCGGACCGTGGACCACCAACCGCCCGGCCGAGCTCCGCACCCCGACCGCGCTCCGCGGGCCCAGCGTGGGCACACCCGGCACTGACGCCGGGTTCGCCCTGCGCCTGGCCCGGCGATTCGCCCACGACCTCAGGTTGACCGAGGGGGAGTCCGAGCACGACGTGCTCCTTGGCGCCGCGCTCATCGCCGCCCGCCGGGCGGCGCTCTACGGGCGTGCGCCGAGCATCTACGACCTCCAGGTGGCGTTCGCCCTGTGGGGGTTCCTGATCGACGCCCCTGCCGAGCTGGTGACTGCCCGCCGCCGGGCCTTCGCGTCGGTGTCGCACGACTATGTGGCCCAGCGCGCCCTGGTCGACGCCATTCCCGACGAGAGCCTGCGGCGCAGCCCGGCCGAAGTGCAGGCCCTGGTGCAGAGCGGCGAGGGGCTGCGGTTGGCCGGCGCGGCCGGGCCGACCACCTGAGCCTCAGCGGCGCGGCGGACGATCGGGGCGGGGCGGACGCAGGTGATCGAGCGGCTGGAGATCGATGCCAACGGCCTGACGTTCACCGCCCGGGCGGCGGGACCGGAGAAGGGCCGGCGGGTCCTGCTCCTCCACGGGTTCCCGCAGACGTCGTGGTGCTGGCGAGCCCAGCTCGGTGCACTCGGCACCGCCGGCTACCGCGCGGTGGCGCCGGACCAGCGCGGCTATTGCGCCGGGGCACGTCCGCCGGACGTGGGCGCCTACAGCCTCGAACATCTGGTCTCCGACGTCCTCGCACTGGCCGATGCGATGGAGATGGACCGGTTCGATCTGGTGGGCCACGACTGGGGCGGCATGCTCTCGTGGGTAGTGGCGGCCCGGTACCCCGATCGGGTGCGTTCGCTCTCGGTCCTCTCGACGCCGCACCCCCTGGCCCTCCGTCACGCTCTCATGGGCGGCGACCCGGCCCAGGCGGCGGGCTCGGCCCATATGGCGGACTTCCGCCGGCCCGGAGTGCCCGAAAGGCTGCTGCTCGGCGCCGATCATTCGGGTTCGGGCCTCCATGCGCTCTTCGCCGCCAGCGGCCTGGCTGATGTCGACGCCCGGGAGTATCTGGCGGTGCTCACCCGGCCGGGCGCCCTGACGGCGGCGCTGAACTGGTACCGCGCCACCGGGGAGGACGAACTGGCCGATCTCCCCTTGGTGCAAGTACCGACGCTCTACATCTGGTCCACCGCCGATGCCGCCCTCGGCCGGCCGGCCGCAGAAGCCTCGAGCAAATTCGTGGCCGGCCGCTACCAGTTCGTGGTACTCGACGGGGTCAACCACTGGATCCCCGAGGCCGCGCCACGAAAGCTGGTCCAGCTGCTCATCGAGCACCTGGTGACGACGTGAAGATCGAGCGTCCGGCCGGCTCTGCGAGAATGTGCCGGTGAAGACAGCGACCTTTGCCCTGACCGACGAGCAGCGACAATTCCGCGACACCCTGCGCCAATTCGCCGAGGAGCGTATCGCCCCCCAGGCGGCCGAGACCGACCGGCTGGCCGAGTTCCCCTGGAAGTCGTTCGCCGCCTGCTGCGAGCTCGAGCTCCCGTCGCTGGGCATACCCGAGGCCTATGGCGGGGCCGGGGCGGACATGGTGACCCAGGCCATCGTCGCCGAGGAGCTGGCCCGGGTCTGTGCGTCCACCTCCCTGACCATCCTCATCTCCAAGCTCGGCATGTTGCCGGTCATGAACTGGGCCAGCGAGGAGCTCAAGCAAAAGTACCTGCCCCGGGTGGCGACCGGCGAGATCCAGGCCAGCTACTGCCTCTCGGAGGCCGACGCCGGGAGCGACGTTGCCGCCATGCGGACGCGTGCCGTGCGGGACGGGGACGAGTACGTCCTGACGGGATCGAAATACTGGATCACCAATGCGGGGATCTCCGACGTGTACATCGTCTTCGCCAAGACGGACCCCGACGCCGGGGGAAGGGGGATCTCGTGCTTCCTGGTCGAGCGGGACTGGGGTATCACCATCGCCAAGCACGAAGACAAGCTGGGCATGCGGGGGAGTCCCACCGGTGAAGTGGTGCTGGACGCGGTGCGAGTGCCGGCATCGCATCGCATCGGCGAGGAGGGTCAGGGCTTCACCATCGCCATGCACACCTTGGATCGCAGCCGCCCCACCATCGGCGCCCAGGCCGTCGGCATCGCGCAGGGCGCCATCGACTACGCGGCCTCCTACATGAAGCAGCGTCACGCTTTCGGTGCGCCCATCGCCGATCTGCAGGGGCTGCGCTTCATGCTGGCCGACATGGCCACACGCACCGAGGCGGCCCGAGCCCTCGTCTATCGGGCCTGCGCCATGGTGGACGACGACCCCGAGGGCGAGCTGACGCAGTTCGGGGCCATGGCCAAGGCGTTCGCGTCGGACACTTCCATGTCGGTCACCGTCGATGCCGTCCAGCTGCTGGGCGGCTACGGCTACACGAAGGACTTCCCGGTCGAGCGATTCCTGCGCGACGCCAAGGTGACCCAGATTTATGAGGGCACCAATCAGGTCCAGCGGGTGGTCATCGCCCGCGAGCTCCTGCGGAACGCGTAGGGCGGCGGCCGGCCGTCGTGCGGCATGCTCCGGGGGGCATTGGTGTGGCCCGCAGCCCCGGAGTGCGGCACCGGAGTGCGCCTGAGCCGAATGGTAAAGTTAGAACAGGTTCTATATCCGCCCCGTGGGGCAACCGGCCCGAGCCGGGATAGGCAGGAGGAAGGGACGTCCATCATGGCGAAGCCGGTCATCGTCGAAGCAGTCCGCACGCCCATTGGCAAGCGCAATGGATGGCTCTCGGGCTTGCGGGCGCCCGACATCTTGGGTGCGGTCCAGGTGGAAGTGATCAAGCGTTCCGGGATCGATCCGTCCCTGGTTGAACAGGTCGTGGGGGGCTGCGTCACCCAGGCCGGCGAACAGGGTTTCAACGTGACCCGCACGGCCTGGTTGCTCGCCGGCCTCCCCTACGACGTGGCGGCGACCACCGTCGATTGCCAGTGCGGTTCCTCGCAGCAAGCCAACCACTTCGTCAACAACCTGATCGCTGCTGGCGCCATCGACATCGGTATCGCGTGCGGGGTGGAGGCCATGAGCCGGGTCCCGCTCGGTTCCAATTCGGCTGCCGGGGTGGGCCGGTCGATCCCCGAGGACCTGCCCTACGACATGCCCGACCAGTTCACGGCGGCGGAGCGCATCGCGAAGAAGTACCAGATCACCCGCGAGGACGTGGACTGGCTCGGGCTGGCCTCCCAGCAGAAGGCGGCGGTGGCGGTAGCCGAGGACCGGTTCGCGCGGGAGATCGTGTCCGTGGAAGCACCGATCGTGGGCGAGGAGGGGCCGAGGGGCGAGCACAACGGCGAGCGCCTGGTGATCAGCAAGGACCAGGGTCCCCGGGAGACCACGGCCGAAGGACTGGCCAAGCTCAAGCCGGTACTGCCCGACGGGATGCACCACGCCGGGAATTCCTCCCAGATCTCCGACGGCGCGGCTGCGGTGCTGTGGATGTCCGAGGAGCGGGCCAAGGCCGAGGGATTCCGCCCGCGGGCGCGCGTGGTGGCCCAGGCGCTGGTGGGCTCTGACCCGTACTACCACCTCGACGGTCCCATTGCCGCGACGACCAAGGTCCTCGGGAAGGCCGGCATGACCATGGACGACATAGACCTCTTCGAGGTGAACGAGGCGTTCGCCTCGGTGGTGATGAGCTGGGCCAAGGTTCACGGGGCCGACATGGACAAGGTGAACGTCAACGGGGGAGCCATCGCGCTCGGCCACCCCGTGGGCGCCACGGGCAGCCGGCTGATCACGACCATCCTCCATGAGCTCGAGCGTCGTGACGCCACCTACGGCCTGGTCTCGATGTGTTGCGGCGGTGCGTTGGCCACCGGCACCATCATCGAGCGGCTCTGAGCAGCACCGCACCACGGGCACCGGGAGGATTGAGTGGAATCGACAGAGCACCTGACGTTCACGCGCCACGGCGCCACCGCCATCGTGACCATGAACCGGCCAGAGGCGAAGAACGCGCTGAGCCTGCCCATGCTGGTCGGCATGGCCGACGCCTGGGAGGAGATCGACAGTAACGACGACATCAGGTGCGCCATACTCACCGGCGCCGGGGGCACGTTCTGCGCCGGCATGGACCTCAAGTCCATGGGTGGCACGCACGCCGAGAAGTACCAGGCGCGGCGCGAGGCCGATCCCGACCTGCACTGGAAGGCGCTGCTGCGCCACTACGACGTGAAGAAGCCGCTCATCGCCGCCGTCGAGGGTTGGGCCGTGGCCGGAGGGACCGAGATCCTCCAGGCCACCGACATCCGGGTCGCCGGGGAAGGCGCCGTCTTCGGAGTCTTCGAGGCGAAGCGGGGCCTCTTCCCCCTCGGAGGCTCCACAGTGCGCCTGCGCCGCCAGATCCCCTACACGGTGGCGATGGATCTCCTCCTCACGGCCCGCGAGGTCCGGGCCGACGAAGCGCTGCGCATCGGCCTTATCGGCCACGTCGTGCCCGACGGCACGGCGCTGGACAAGGCGCTGGAGATCGCTGCAGTGATCGCGCAGAACGGCCCGCTCGCGGTGGAGGCCATCAAGCGCTCCGTGCGCGAGACCGAGGGCATGTCTGAAGTCGACGGCCTGGCCCGCGAGCTCGAGATCGGTTGGCCCATCTTCGGGTCCAAGGACGCCACGGAAGGACAGAAGGCCTTCGCCGAGAAACGACCGGCGAACTTCACCCGTCAGTGAGCGATTCGTCCCAGCCGCAGGGCGCATTCCCCGACCCCTCAGCTCTGGGCTCCCACGGCTCACCCCTATCGACCGGCGACGAGCCGCTCAACCGCTTGGCGGCCGCCATGCGGCGTATCAGCGCGGTGGCAGTGGGCCTGCCGGTGCCCGACGGCGAGGTAGCGGCTGCAGCGGACCAGATGAGCGAGATCGCGGATGTTCTCGAGAAGAACGCGGCCCACTCCAAGCGGGCACGTCGCCAGCCCGACCTGGCCGGCCATCCGCAGGACCTTTTCCCGGCCAGTCCCATGATCGGCTTCGCCAATCCCATCGCCCCGCCGGTCGAGGTGTGGGCCGTGGAGGGCCAGAACGGCCAGCGCGAGATCCGCGGGCGTGCCACGTTCAGCTACCCCTACGAGGGTCCGCCGACCTGCGTGCACGGCGGGGTGATCGCGGAGTTGTTCGACGAGCTGATGGGCGCAGCCAACGTTGTGGCCAACAAACCGGCGATGACCGCGGCATTGAATGTCCGCTACCGCAAACCCACCCCGCTGATGGCGCCGCTGGACCTGGCCGCCCGTTTCGTCAGGAGCGAGAGGCGCAAGGTCTACACCTGGGCCGGCATCTACAGCGCCGGTGTGCTCACCGCCGAGGCCGATGGCCTGTTCATTGAGGTACAGCCACACCGGATGCTCGACATCGTGACGTCCAACGCAAGCCAGGCGGACGAGCCGGTCATCGACCCCGAGTTCGCCCGGCTCATCGCCGAGAATGCCGCGGATGATCGACGGCCCGGGCCAGCGTCAGGGTGATGACCAAAGGGCGAGTGATGCGGCCTCCGAACTCCCTGTCGATCAGTTGCGACATCTCCGCGATCAAGGCTTCGCGTTCCTCCTCAGGCATGGCCTGGCTTCCCGAGTAACTGCGCATCAGATCGCCGTAGGCGGACGTTGCATAGGTCTGATCCCAGCGATGGCGAAAGAGCAGGGGCGTGTCGTAGAAGGAGGAGTGCGCGAGCGCAGTGACGAACGGGCTCGTCGCCTGTTCGGGGGAAGCCAGTGGAGGGTCGTCTCTGCCTTGCCCGTGCGTTGTGTAGATGGGCTGCGCCCGCGCGAAGAAACCCTCGTCGCTGGGCGCCGCGACCTGGACGGTGTCGATGATGGCCAGCAGACCGCCGGGGCGCAGGAGCTCGAAGGGTTTCTCCAGATTGGCCGGTGCGACGATCCAGTGGAAGGCCGTCGCGGCGACGACGGCATCGAAGGAGTGGCTCGGCAGGGCCACGTCCTCGAAGCTCGAGACGACGATGTGCAGCTCCTCGCGCCCTTCGAAATTGCGGCCCAGCCGACGCGCCATGTTGGTGCCCAACTCGACGGCGGTGACACGGGCGCCGTGGGCCAGCAGGGAGCCCGTCGCCTGTCCCGTGCCGGGACCGATCTCCACTACGTCGGGCTGGGGAGGCAGGCGCGCGAAGAGCTCCTCGAACAGCGCCGGCGGGTACGTGGGCCGGATCCGGTCATACAGCTCGGCCACGCCGTCGAAGCCCGCGCGCAGCTCAGCCACGGTGACGCCTGTGCGGTCGGCGACGCCCGGGTTGTCGGGGATGCTTTGGTCCTCGGGGATGCCTTGGTCCTCGGGGATACTCGGGCCCTGCTTCAGCAGCCGACGTTCCCGTCGACGAGCTCGCGGATGAGATCGGCATGGCCATTGTTCCGGGCGTACTCCTCAATCATGTGCGCGTAGATCCACCGCAGCGAGCAGGGTTCCCCGAAGCGGAGCCCGGTGTCGTCCAGCGTGTGGGCGGCGGCCGCCACGCGGCTGGCTTGGCACTCTGCTTCCCAGGCCGCGAGGTCGGCCTCCCAGTCGGCTTCGTCGAGCGGGACCATCTCGCTGTCCTCGACGGCCGGGTCGTACCAGAGCGAGGGCGCGTCGGGCTCACGGAGCAGCACGCAACGGAACCAGTTTCGTTCGACCTCGGCCATGTGCCGCAGCAGCCCGTGCAGCGACAGCATGGAGGTCGGGACCGGTCTGCGCTTGCGCTCCGCATCGTCGAGGTGCTCGCACTTGAGGAGGAGCGTGGTCCGGTGGAACTCGAGCCAAGCTTCGAGCATGGCCCTCTCGTCGAGGCCGAAGGCGGGCTCTTGGCGGCGGGGATCATCGATGTCGTCGACCATGGGAACCTCCAACCACGATTGCCACGGCACGGCGCCGCGAATCCGTCGTTCCCACCGTACGCGATCATCGCGAGGCGTGACGGATGGCGCCCGGGAGGAGCCGGGTCAGTCGTCCTCGGGATGGGGATGATGGACGATGACGCGGCCCGTCATCTCGCGCAGGGTGATCTTCATCAGCACGTGACAATTGCCCCCGGCCCAGGGTTCCAGACCCAGGGCGGCCAGGCGGACGCATTCGTCCGGATCGTCGACCCGGTGCGCGACGCCGGTCACCAGCACGCTCCATCCCTCGCTCATGGCTTCGTCGACGCGGTCTACCTCGAAGCCGACCACCGCATTGGCTTCGAGCATCACCGCCTTGTTGAGGTTGGTGCTGATGACGATGGCGCCATTGTCGAGTTGGAAGTTCACCGGCACCGCGACGGGCCCTCGCACTGTGGCATAGACGACGCGCCCTATTCCTCCGGCCGACAGGTGGGCGTGACACTGCTCGTGTGTGAGGGCTTCCAGTATGGGGTGGGGACCCGGCCGCCCGGACCCGGGGGGACGATTCACGTTCCCGCCTTGAAGGACGATGGGCGTCGTTTCGAGAGCGAGGGCTAATAGGAGCAGGGTGCCGGCGCTCACCCTGGCGTCAGGGCTGCGCTCGAAATAGCGCAGGTAACCGGGATCGACTCCGGCTCGCCGGGCCAACTCCTCGAAGGACAATCCGAGCTCGGCGCGGCGATGGGCTACTCGGCGCGCCAGATCCCCGGGCTGGGCCCCGCGGGTCGACGCCTGCGAGTCAGGGCCGGTCGTTCCCGTGGCCTCGTTGTGTAGCTTGGTCGATGGTTGGTTGTTCGAGCCGGTGGTCATGGCGCCAACGTCACGCGTGCTTGCGGACGAAGGTCAGGATGGCAATGTGCTTTTGCGTGTCTCGCTCCATCAGTTCGACCAACAAACTCCATAAGGACGTGTCCTTGACGTCGCGGAGCGATCGCCGCAGCCCCTTGAGATCGCGCGCGTCCTTCTGCTCGTTGGCCAGCAGCCGCTGGGTGGCGTCGAGCACGGCATCATGGTTGGCGCGATCGAAGTCCAGAGTTGGGATGATCGCATTCCGGCCGCCCGCCAGCGCCTCGTCCTTGAGGGACTCGGCCAACTCGCTGAAAATCTTGTGGTGGCGGATCTCCTCTTCAATGAGGAGGTTCACGAGGTACTGGAATGCCTTAGAGGGGGTCTCTTTGGCGACTGTTGAGTACTGCTCGAGCAGACCCCTCTCCGCATCTGCGTGCTCGCTCAGGTGCGCGTAGAGGTCGCGCTCCCACGGCGAGGGCCCTGCGCTCGACTCGTTCTTCATGTCAATCATGATCTCTCCCATAATCCTTTAATCCTTCCCTGGCCCGGAACGGCCTCCCCCATCCCTCCAGTGTGATGGG
>PKYA01000091.1 GCA_003133545.1 Acidimicrobiaceae bacterium
CGTTCCCCACCAGCGCTGCGTAGTCCGCCGCGACTGTCACCGCAGCCGTGTCCTCCCGCGCCACCAGCGCGGCTTCCCCCACGGCCGCTACGTCCCCCACGAGAGCTGCGTAGTCCGCCGCGGCCATCACCACTGCCGTGTCTTCCCGCGCCGCCGGCCTCGGCCTCCACAGGCGCCACGGTGGCCATAACCGCCGGCGCACCCGCCGCAATCCGGAGCGCACCCATCGCCGCGTCCGGCGGGGCAGGAATCCAAGCAACAGGCAGAGCAGCAACGTCACCGCCGAGAGCCCGAGGGCGATCCAGACCCTCGATTGCGGCGTCCATTGCAAGGTGACGGCGAACGAGGAGCCGCCCAGCACCGCCAGGTCGCGCTGGGTGATATGCCATCCGTTGGCGAAGCTGTCGATCAGCTGCGGGGTGCCCAGGTTGACCGCATGGGACCCGGTCGGCGCCCCAGGGTCCGGGGTGGCGACGGCCTCCCACCCGGAGTTGAGGCTCTGGCCCAGGACGAGCTCGAAGGGGGAGCTGGCGCCGGTGACATGGGCCGTCTCGGTGTCGATGTGGTCCGACCGGACCGTCACCTGTGGGGCCGTGCCCGCGGCCGTCGCGGCCACATCGGGTTCGCCCGAGGCGGTCACCGTCGCTGTCGGCGCGGCCCCGCCGCCCGCGGCTGAGTCCAGCACGAGCTGGTCGATGTTCCACCCGGTCGCCGTGCTGTGCCCGATCGCGGTCTGGAGCACGTGCGGGCCGGCGGAGAGGGTGATGCCGTGGGCGTCGGGCCCGCAGGGGACCACCTGGACCTCATCGTCGTTCAGCGCGGTCTGGGTCGAGCCGACGATGGCCACGTCGATTGGGTGTCCGTCGACGGCCAGCAGCCCGCCCGTGCAGGTCCCCGGCAAAGAGGCGGGCGTAACCGGCACGGGAACGCCGGGCAGTCCGACCGAGGCGATCCCGAGTGGGAGGGCGAGCGGGCCGGCGGAGTAGTAGTTGGCCGCCGTCTCCTGGCGCACCCCCGTGAAGGTGAAGACGAACTGCTGGCCCCGCAGCGGGGCGAAGAACAACGGGACTGTGGTCACGGCCCCGGGCACCGAGCTGTCGGCGAGAGGCGGCAGGGTCATCGTCCGCGTTTGCCCACCCGCGGCGATGGTCAGCGACGTCGGCACCGAGTGCCGCCCGTCGGCGACGATCCCGAGGTCGACGGCGGTGAGCGTGGTGGGCCTGGTCAAGTCGTAGGTGAGGGTGGAGCCGGTCTGGGCCGCCGACCCGAGACCAGGCTGCCAGGCGGTGCCCGGGTCATTGTCGAGGGTGGCGGACGCCGTGGCCCGCAGATCGCCCGGCAGTCGGCCGGACGAGTAGGCGACGATCCCGGAGCGGCCGACGAGCTGATCGATCTCGGTGTCGGGAATCAGGGCCGACAGGCTGGCGGTGCCCGAGAGGGTGAACGTCCGCGCCGTGGGAAGGGAGAACTGGCGGGTGATGGTGGTCTCAGGGTCGGTGCGAGGGGGGAAGGGTGAGGTGCGGTCGCGGGTCATGACGAAGGTGAGGCGGTTCGAGAGCGAGGACGGTCCGAGTGCGTTCAAGAGGTCGGTCGGCATCTCGATCACCTCCTGCACGTGCTGGCCGGGGATCTCCACTTCGGAGAAGCCGACCGCCGATGCGGTGAGCGGGGGCGCGGTGTTGTCGGTGGTGCCCTCGATGGTCACGCGCAGCGTGTGGAACGTGGTCGAGGGAAACGTCAGCGTCTGGCCTGACTCGAGGTGGGACGAGGCGTTGAGCCGGAAGGTCTCCTTATGGTGGCCGTCGAAGGAGAGGGTGACCCTCGAGACCCAGCGGGCACGGTCGCCCTTCTGCGGCTGCACCAGCGTGATGTGGTTGGTGGTCACCGGGTCGGCGAACTGGGCCTGCCACCACTGGCCGGCCGGGTCAGGGACGAAGGTGCCGGTGATCCAGGCGGTGTCGAAGTTGTCGTCAATGGCGCTGTAGGCCCGGTCCTCGGGGGTGAACGACACGGAATTGCCGTAGCTGCTCGCGGTGACGTTGACGGCGCCGATGTAGGCCGCGGTCGTCTTGGTCGAAACGGGCGCGCCTGGGAACAGCTCCACCGGGCTGTCGCTCAGATCGGTCTTGGCGGGGTTCTCGTCAGGGGTCTCGGTGAAGCCTGCGTTCGCGCTGAGCGTGTCCCAACGGAAGGCCTGCTTGCGGTTGGTGTCGGTCACGACGAGCTGCGCACCTTGGTCGGCCAGCGTGTGCAGGCGCGAGGGGTCGCTCTGCAGCGTGCCCGAGTAGTAGATCGCGCTCTGCGTGTTCAGCAGGCCAAGGCCGGCCAGGTCATTCAGGCCGGAGGCGTCGCCAGAGACGACCAGCGCGCCGGTGTCGGACTCGGCCCGCAGGGCCGGGCGGGGATCGGGCACCGTGTAGGTGACGAGCGGGTTGGGCCACCCGGTGTCGGTCGGGGCGGCGAGGTCCTGCTCGTTCAGCGTGGACACCGACGAGAAGTTCGGCCGGGGCGTCCCGAAGCCGACGGGGTCGGTAAGGCCGGCGGGCGTCTGCGCCAGCTGGAGGGAGAGGAGCTGCGACTGCGGGATCCCGTAGTGCGCGTAGTCCTGGTCGTACTCGACCATCACGTCGCCGGCGCTGAGCAAGCGTGCCATCGGGGCCACGGTGTTGTAGTTGGCGACGTCTTCTTGGATCGGGTCGTCCATGGCGTAGAGCGTGTCCGCCGTGGGGATGGATCCCATGATCTGCTGCTCGCGCGTCACGAAGGAACGGTTCAAGTACGCCGCCTGCGGCGTGTCGACGGTGTCGCCCCAGCTGTAGGAGGCGAAGTCGTTGCCGGGGATAGCCAGCACCCGCGTGCCCGGGTGCGTGCTGTTGAGGTGCTTGATCGCCTGCATCTGGTAGGAGGGGAGTCGGGCGGGTTGGGTGAAGTTGTTGGCGATGGTTTCGCCGTTGAAGAGGGACGGGTTGTTGGCCACGACCAGCGCGCCGACGGCCAGCGCGGTGAGCACCCCCACAATCGAGATGCGCCGCCACAGGGCCGTCACGCCGCTCCCGAGCAACATGGCCAGGCCGAGCAGCACGACGGGCGTGGCGCGGTCGGTGGAGCGCAACGCCAACCCGGCGGTGGTGTCGGTCATGAAGGACTTGAGCGCGCCGCCGATCGCCGTCGGGTGGGTGTACGGGAACGGGCCGACCGACAGGACCATGCCGACCACCACGAGCAGTATGAAGAAGGAGCGCTCGCGCCAGCGCAGCAGCGCAGCCCCCACCAGTGCCAGGACCGGCACGGCGTACGACGTGATCAGCAGCCGGATCTCCTGGGTGAAGCGCACGGCGGCGTTGGTCCACGGCCCGAGATGGTCGGAGCCGTAGAAGTACCAGTAGCCCAGCCCTCGCAGCACCTCCGAGGGGTTCGACGTGGCCGAGGTGGAAGGGACGGTCTCGGTGTACTTGAGGACGTTGACGCCGTAGCCCGCCTCGACCATGAGGCCGGCGATCCACCACAGGCAGGCAAAGAGGCTCAACACGCCGATGCGCAGGGCGGCGCCGAGCGCCCGCCGCCAGGTGGCCTCGCGCAGGACCACCACCGCGTAGACGATCCACAGGATCGGTGCGATCCCCACATAAATGATGGCGGTGGCGTTGATGCCGCTCACGAGCGCAATGACGAGGGCGAACAGCGCGGGCATGCGCCAGCCGCCTCGGCGCACAGCCAGGATCGTGAAGGCCATCAGGAAGGGCAGCCCGGCCCACGGCAGCAAGATCACCGAGATCCGCCCCGCGTACTGCAAGAAGTACGGCGAGAGCATGTAAGCCAGCGCGCCGACAATCGGTCCGGGCCCGCGCAGGTGCAGGGCGCGGGAGAGGACGAGGATGCCCCAGCCGGCGGCGAGGAGGATCGAGCCGAGCCAGAGACGCTGGGCCACCCAGATCGGCACGTGCAGCCAGGCCAGTACGCCGAAGAACGGGCCCATCGGGAGCAGGTAGCCGATGTACTCATGGGTGACGGTGCCCAGGCCGACCGTGGGATTCCACATGAACGCCACCTGGGCCAGGAATCGCCCCGGGTCGAGGTACAGGTAGGTCTTCGTGTCCGGCGTGACCACGCCCGGCCGCACGGCGAGCAACGGCGCGTAGGCCAGCCCGGCGAGCACGGCCACCCCGATCGACCGCCACCACCAATCGCCTGGTGAGGCAGTAGTCGGAGCGGCGTGACGCCCCCGCGGGACGCTGGTGGTCAGGGTGATGGTCATGAAGGGGCGGTCGATGCCGACGGTAGTGTAAGCACGCCGCGCCGCCGGGGCGTGTCAAAGTCCGAGCCGAAGAGCCAGGAAGGGGATGCGTGCCCCGCAGCACCAAGAGCAGGCTGACGGGCGAACGCCCCCAGCAGGGAGTGACACCCGACTCGCTACTGGCCCTCCACGAAGCGGGCTACCGGGCCGTGCTCGACCGCATCGGCAGCGGCCGCATACTCGATGTGGGTTGCGGCCAAGGCTTCGAGTCCGCCCGCTTCCTGGCCCCCGATCGCCAGGTCTTTGGGGCCGACTACTCCTCCGAAGCCGTTGCGGCGGCGGCCTCCCGCTATGCGCCCGACGGCCTCCGGGTGGCGCAGATGGACGCGCTGGATCTCGCCTTCGCCGCCGGGAGCTTCGACGGGGCTTGCTCGTCGCACCTGATCGAGCACTTCACCGATCCCGAGCCGCACGTGGCCGAGCTGGCCCGGGTCGTCCGGCCCGACGGATTGGTGTGCATCCTCACGCCGAACAAGCCGGCCGACTTCGAGAACCCGTTCCATCTGCACCTGTTCGAGCGCGACGAGTTGCGTGCCATGCTCGAGCGTCATTTCGATGAGGTCTGGCTGGGCGGCGTCGACGCCGCCCCCAACGTCAAAGCTGACCTCGCCGCCCGGCGGGTCAAGGCGGCCAAATTCTTGCGGCTCGACNNCCCACCTCCTCCCGCTCGCCTACAAGGTGATCGCCGGGGCCGATTCGGGGGGCGCGACCGGCATCACGGCCGACGACTGGTTCGTCACCGACGAGCTGGACGACACAACGCTGGTCCTGTTCGCCGTCGCTCGCGCACCGCGCTCCCCCCGCCCCTGATGCTCGCCGTCGGCCTCACCGGGGGCATCGGCTCGGGCAAATCCGCCGTCGCGGAGCTGCTCGTCGCCCGTGGTGCGGTCCTGATCGACGCCGACCAGGTGGCCCGTGACGTCGTGACCCCCGGTGGTCCGGCCTACCAACCTCTCATTGACCGCTTCGGCCCTGGCATTGTGGCGAGCGACGGCACCATCGACCGTCCGGCCCTCGCCGCGGTGGCCTTCGCCGACGACGCGGCCCGCGCCGACCTGAACGCCATCACGCACCCGGCCATCGGCGTCGCCATGATCGAGGCACGCGACTCCTTGGCCGAAACAGACTTGATCGTGGTACTGGCCATCCCGTTGCTCACGGCNNCCGTGAGACCGTCAAGCTGGACAAAGTCGTGGTCGTCGACTCCCCGACGGACATCGCGCTCGAGCGCCTCTTGTCCCAACGCGGCATGGACCGCGCCGACGCC
The DNA here is from genome assembly GCA_003133545.1 of Acidimicrobiaceae bacterium. Lineage (GTDB taxonomy): Bacteria > Actinomycetota > Acidimicrobiia > Acidimicrobiales > RAAP-2 > Bog-473. The sequence continues at coordinate 5,562 of PKYA01000091.1, forward strand.
GAAGCGCGCATCCGGGCCCAGATCAGCCGGGAGGAGCGGGCCAAGGAGGCCGACTATGTGCTCGACAATTCGGGCGACCGTGCCGCGCTCGAATCCGAAGTGACGCGCCTCTGGGAGTGGCTGACCACAGACCGCACCTAGGCCACCAGTTTCGCTCAAGTTCGCAGAGGTTTGTTGCGCGTGCCTTCGGACTTGGTCTTCGCCGCCGCCATTTGGCGGGCGCGGGCGATGTAGCGGGCACTCCTCGGGTGGGCCGAAGCGATCCATTTCCACTTCCCCGGGCCTCCTCCGAGGCGCCAGCCGCCGTAGGTCTTACGGGCTCGCG
>PKYA01000193.1 GCA_003133545.1 Acidimicrobiaceae bacterium
GCCAGGAAACTCCCGCTAGCTCTCGGAGATGGACTTAGATGGTGGTCAAGCGACTCGTGACCTCATAGCGACCGACTCGTAGCCGAGTTAGTGGCTTCGCTCCACCCCGGTCCGAAGTTCGGGTGCTACCGCCCGGCCGAGGTTATCCACACGTCCATAAGTGTCGAACGGCCACGCTCCGTCCCGGCGTTCAGGGCGACCCTGGCCTGACGTTCTGCTCGCACATTTGGGGACGCCCTTGAGTACAAGGCAGGGCAACTCCAACGGGGAATATCCGTCGTTCGAGCGTCCATCTCAGATGTCGTCAGAGCCTCCGTGGATCCCGGTGCGGCTCATGTCGGCAAGCAACTGACGGTGAGGCGTCCACTGCGCCCGTCCACCATCGCCGAGCGACCGGATGCGAACGCTAAGTTCCTCGCGAAACGACGCACTACTTGCGGCATAGAGTCCGATTACGCCACTGGTTATGCTGCGGAGTTCGGCGACCTCAGTCATGGAATCGAGCAGCCCCAGATCAAGCTCGCCATAAGCAGTCAGCAGTTCCGATACGCACGCCGGGGGGAAGCCAAAGCGTCGGACCAGCACGCCCGTCAGGGCCAGATCGAACGCCGGAGGTCCGAGTTGGGCCAGTTCGCAGTCCACCAGCAATTGGCGACCATTGTCGGCCACGACGTTGTCAGGAATGCCGTCTCCGTGGAGCGGGGCGTATGGAGCCGAACCCACGTGGAGCTTGGCCCTGCTCAGTATCCGCGCCCCCTGGGCTGCAAGCTGTTCCAGAAGCTCCCCGTCCAGCTCCTCAACGGAACGAAGTCGACGTATGTGAGTGTCGAATGCCGCCTCGGGATTCCACCGCGGCAGCCCCGGAGGATCCCTGAGGGCGTGGAGGCGGGCCAAGGTGCCGCCCAACCAGACCATGTCGACTTCCGACACTGCGACGGGGCGACGCAGCGGCCAAAAGGTCGCGGCCCCTCCAGCCCAGATGATCGGCTGGTCGGGGATGTGGCCATCCAGGTCGAGTACGGGCAGACCGGCCTTGGCCGCCCAGACGGCGAAGGCTGCTTCGGTGCGCATGCGCTCGACGCCGTCAGGCAGGGTCAGCTTGGCGAACAGACCCAGGTCGACGGATCGAAAGCAGGCACGATCGCGATTGGTGCCCAGAAACTCCCAATCCGCCGATTCGATTTTGGCAAGAACACGAGCAGCCTCGAATTTGGACCTCTCCCAGCCTTCCCGATATACCACAGCCATATTGTCGTCCAGCGCAGCGCCTCCGTGGATCCCGGTGCGGTTCAACGCCTCCCAACCGGCGTTCGGGCGACCCTGGCACACCGTGGTCGATGAACATACGGGGGCACCCGTGTCCATCGAATGGGGTTGACTCCAAACTGAGACATGCCGGAGGTCCACTTCAGCCACGCCAGGGCTCACAAGACTCCTGTTCAGGAAAAGCAGGTTCATTCGTTTCTGGCGACCTCGGGTCCGGTGATCCGGTTCAGGATCGGGAAGGTCGAGGCGATGATCGCGAGTGACGCCGCGAGTCCGCCGACCACAGTGGCCCAGTACGCGATTCCCGGGATGCTGAACGCGATGCCGACCTGGGAGTGGAGGTAGAGGTCACCTGACACGAGGCCGACCACGATCGCCACGGCGGCGACAAGGAGAAGGGGCAGCGCACTCTCCAGCGCGACGACCCGACGCAGGACGCTGATAGGGACACCAGTGAGCCTGAGCAAGCTGAACGGGCGCTTCCGGTCGCCCAACCCGCCGGCGACGTTCACGGCAAGACTGCAGGCGGCGATGATGAGGCTGGCCACGATGATGACCTCGGTCATGTCCTGGATCATTGCGAGGAGGCGAGCGGTCGACGGATCGAGCGCATTCACTGCGACCGGTGTTCCCTGGAAGGGAAAAGCCCGTTCGAGCGTGGTCCGTGCCCGTTCGAGCGAGCCCGGCGACCCGTCGGTGCCGACGACGACTGCATCAACTGGAAGACGCGCGGCCTTCGCCACTGACAGGTGCGCGGACGGCCAGGTTGTCGACGACGCATTCGTGTTGTGCCCTAGGAGATTCGATAGGAAGTAGCCGATACTGGCCACTGTCACTCCCGGCGCGCACTTGCCGATCGCGGGCGTCCTCGCGAGCTGGTCGCACGCGACGACCCCGAAAGAGTTGAACTGCTGAGCTTGGGATGGGCTCTGGTAGACCACCGTCACACCGCGCACTCCGGGCGTCGTGCGGAGCGCGGCAAGCACCTGGCCTGGGACGGAAGGAACTTGGGCGGACGCGGCACAATTCGTTGTAGAGAAGCTGCAGAACGGGTCGGCGAGGGTACCTTGCCCTGCGTTTCCAGCACCAGAGTTGCTGGCGGCTGCGATGGAGCTGAGCGCCCCGATGGCGGCGCTCGCAACGAAGAGGGCGATCACGAGCCCACTGATGAANNGGAAGGCCGCCTTGGGATTGTCGAGGAGCCGACGGCCGGCGATGAGCGTGGACGGGCGACTGGCCCGCTTCGCCATGAGTCGAGAACCGGCGGTCGTGAGCCACGGTCCAGCGAGAACCAGCCCCACGATAAGGAGTACGAAGCCCACGAACAGCTCCTGAAGCTGGCCACCATTGCTGCCCGGCTTGCCGGCCGCGTCGAAGTACGCGAGCACGGCGATGCCGGCGAGGAGTGGGATGATCCGTACAATCCGCGGCGGGCGGGACGACGCTCGCTGCTTCACGCCGAGCGGCGATACCTGGACCCGGCGGAGCGCCAGGAGCGCTGACACGACAGCGGCGATCGGGACGCCGATCACGACAAGCATGACGTCGATCCAGTTCAGGGAGAGGTCGCCCTCAGCGAGGGGCGCTCCAGTGAAGGGAACGTGGTAGAGCAGCGGTCGAAAGACGAAGAANNAGTGCGAAGCCGACTGCGACGCCCGCGACCGCAGCGACCACTGCCTCGACCGCGGAGACCACAGAAATCTGACGCGGCGTGGCGCCAACCAGGCGCATGGCGGCAAAGCGCTCCTCTCGCCGCGCGGCCGACAGCCGGCTCGCGGTGGCGATCAAGATCAGCACAGGCAGCAAGAGCGCGACGGCGCCGCCGGCCAGAATGAACTGCAGGACAGATCCACTCCCGACGGTGTTCTGGCAGGCGTAGCAGCTGGCCGGCGTGCGTTGAACGGCTCCGACCTCGACCGCACCAGGTGCCTGCGAGAGCTGGCGCGCGGTATGGCCGACGACGATGATCAGCGAGTTCGGGGACGGCAGCGCCGCGGCGCCGATGGTCCCAATCTGACGGCCCGGAAACCGGTCACGAAGCTCGTTCGCCGGTTCGGACTGAAGGAGCGTCGTCAGCGTAGGCGAGGCGTAGTACTCACCCGGTCCCGGCAGGTGCGGAATCCCCGGCGTGACCGGAGCATTCGGCCGGGCGGCGGCAACGTCGATCCGGTCGATCGCCTGGTTGCCGAATTGATCGGTGCTCGACAGCCACCACAGGGAGTCAGATGTCGACGTCGGTCGTGATGCCTGGGCCGAGGTGTCGAGCCACGCACCGCGGTCGGTCTGGGCGTGGAGCCCGTTGAATCCGGCCAGGGAAGCCAGCAGCAGGCCGACGCCGAGGGCAACGGCCGCCGTGGTGACGAGGACGCGCAGCGCGGCTTCACGTCCGCTTCCGAGCGTCAGACGCAGGCCGAGCCGAATCATCCGGCCATCGCCGCGGTTGTGCTGACCACTCGCCCGTCGCGCACGATGACCTCGCGGTCAGCGTAGGCGGCGACGCGGGGCTCGTGGGTGACGAGGACGACGGTGGTCCCTTCCTCACGCGCCGCACCAGTCATCAAGTCCATCACGAGCTCGCCGGTGAGCGAGTCGAGCGAACCGGTTGGCTCGTCCGCAAACAGAACGTCCGGATGGGCGACGAGACCGCGCGCCAGCGCGACGCGCTGGGCCTGTCCCCCGGACATCTCGCCAGCACGATGACGTTCCAAGCCATCAAGTTCGAGCCGTTCGAACCAGGCCCGCGCGACGCGCAGGGCCTCCTCGCGACGGGTTCCGCCGAGAAGGAGGGGCAGCGCGACGTTCTCCTCCGCGGTGAGCTCCGGGACGAGCTGGCCGAACTGAAAGACGAAGCCGAAGCGTTCACGCCGGAGTCGGCTTCGCTGCTCCTCGCGCATCGTGTCGAGGCGCTGACCGTCGAAGGAGACCTCTCCGTGTCTCGGCGCGAGGATGCCGGCCAGGCAATGCAGGAGTGTCGACTTACCCGAACCGCTGGGTCCCATAACAGCGAGGATCTCGCCCTGGGACACGGACAAGTTGGCACCTCGCAGCGCCGGAGTCTCGCCGAAATCGTAGAAGACGTCGCGTGCCTCGAGGAGACAGCGGCTGGGAGCGACGACGGCCACAGAGTTGGAGGCACTCATGAGCACACCACCTCGGCCAAAGCCGGCAGGCGAGCCGCTGTCATGTCGATCCAGCGGAGATCGGCCTCGAGGTGGAACAGGCCATGGTCGGCCAAGAGCGCGTCGACGACGTCGCCCTTGCGCTTGATGGCGGTCAGTTCACGCATTCTGCGTAGGTGAGCCGCCCTTTGAACGTCGAGGTAGCGCTCGGCGGAACGGCCCAACATGAGTGCGAAGACCACCTTGACGAAGAGATCCGTCTGCAGGTGTGGCGCGGGGTCGATCGGCTGGCGCAGCCACGTCTCGAATTCGTGCTTCCCGCCGTCCGTGATGGCGTAGAGCTTTCGATCAGGACCCCCGCCGGCCTCCATCTCTCCCGGCGCTACCTTCCCGTCACGGGTTAGTCGGGCCAGGGTTGCATAGACCTGGCTGAACTGCAGCGGTTTGTGTCGGCCGAAATGCGCGTCGTAGTCGCGCTTGAGGTCGTAGCCGTAGCTCGGTTCACGCTCGAGTAGGCCAAGCAGGGCAAGAGGAACGGTCATGAAGCCACAATAAACTGAGTCTATAGTGTGAGTCAATAGATGGGTCCCGGGACCCCGGTGGATCAGATGTCGGTCGAGCGAGGCCGTCGGCGGCCTGTCCCAGTACGTGCACCTGGAGCCGCCGTCCGAACAGGCCGATGGGCTGGTCTCCCCTAATAGGTCTCCCCTAATAGGTCTCCCCTCAGTAGCCAGGCTGATTGATCTCGTAAGCGGCGGATCTCGCCAACGAGTCGAGGAATCTCCTTTTTTGCGACCGCAATGAATTCAAGGTCGTCAGCCAAGGCCGGTGTCCTGTGGCTACCGAAGTCAAGAGTCATGTACATATCGGTCTGCTCGTCTCGCTTGCCCGTTCGGATGAAACCTTCGCCAGAGGGTTGTTCTCGTCCTTCAAGGAAGGCGAGCCAGGGTCCAGGTGTCCCGCCTGCAATCAGATGTTCGACCCACTTCAACTCAATTTCCGAGATGCCCTCTGTCATCTACACACGATAATGGGAGCCAGTTCAACCGGTCCTCCGTCGCTCTTCGTTCACGCCGCCAGCCTCTCCGGCGCCCGTGTCAGATGCCGATCGTTTGTGCGACAGCCTCCACGAGTGACTCAAAGACGCATGCGTGAAGGTTCTCGCCGTTGCCCTCAGCAACTGCCTCGAGTCCGCGACGCCCAATGATCGAGTCCAGATGTCAAGATGCGGAGGTTCTCGGCGTCAGCCGAGACATAGCCAAGGCACGACCGGGGTCCAGATTGGTCGAGCGATCGTGTCGAGGGAGCAAATGAGTGAAAGAGAGTCGGGAGGCTGCTCATGAGCGAGACGGTGGAGTTCACCATCGGTGCGGAGGTATTCTGCGAAGAGGGAACTTGCGGGGTTCTCCGAAGAGTAGTCATTGATCCGATCGCCCGCGCCATCACCCATCTCGTCGTAGATCCGCAACAGGGGCAAAACCTAGGCCACCTCGTGCCGATCGACCGCGTCGACACAAGCAAGGACGAGATTCGACTTCGTTGCACCATGGCAGAGTTCGAAGCACTCGAGGATGCAGAAGAGACCCAATTTCTGCAAGGAGGGAGCGGACAGTGGGGGTACGGGCAGGGCCAGACGCTTTTGTTGCCCTTCTTCGGTCTGGGCATGCGCGGCATGGGTATGGGTGGCATGG
>PKYA01000052.1 GCA_003133545.1 Acidimicrobiaceae bacterium
ACAAGCCGATCGTGGCCATGGCGCCGACGCCCGACGGCGGCGGTTACTGGCTCGTGGCCAGCGACGGCGGAGTCTTCACTTTCGGCGACGCCACGTTCTACGGCTCGACCGCGGCCGATCCCAGCCCCGACCCGGCCGAGAGGGTCGTGCCGACCCCATCGGGACAGGGCTATTGGATCGAGGATCAGAATGGCACGATGTATCCCTTCGGCGATGCGCAGGGAGCGCCGCCCGCCGCTGCGCTCATGTTCCAACCCGTGACCCCAGGCGACAAGGCGGTGTTGTACGCATTCGCCCAACTCGGGAAGCCCTATATCTGGGGCGGCAACGGACCGGTCGGCTATGACTGCTCGGGACTTGCCCTGGCATCGTGGCAACACGGCGCCGGCGTCACCTTCGCCCGCGTTTCCGACGACCAATACCACACAGCGGGAGTGCCGGTCGCCCCGACCGGGCTGGCAGCCGGGGACCTCGTGTTCTGGGGGACGAACCAGTCGGACTGGACGACCGTGTACCACACGGCCATCTACGTCGGGGGCGATCAGATCGTGGAGTCGACCGACGGTGGCGTCCAGCTGAACTCGCTCGGCCAGTGGGGTGAGGGCGACATCATGCCGGTTGGGCGTCGCCCCTAGCGCGCGACGATCGCGTCGCGGGTCTTCTCCGGCGCGGGGAGGGCCCGCCATCGCACGTGGCAGTGGCGGAGTACCGTGAGAGGACCGGCGAGATGGGGCGAGGGCGTGCGCGATGACCGAGAGGAACCCGCCGGCTAACTGGTATCCCGATCCCGACGGCAGCGGTGGGCAGCGTTACTGGGACGGGACCGCGTGGACGCAGCACCGCGTGCCACCGCCGTCTCCACCGCCTCCCTGGGCGCCGCGCCTTCCTCCTCCGCCGAGCTCGCCGAGCTACGTCACCAACCCGCCCTCTCCCTCCAACGCGGGGGTGCCGGGAGCCGGCAGCGCGGGGTCGCCCGGTCCGTGGGGCGGGGCGCCGAACGCCGTCCCGGGCACCACGCCCCACGCCTTCCCCACCGCCGTCGTGCAGCTGGAGCCGACGACGAGGAAGGCGCTGAAGTGGGAGACCCGCTTCGTCATGGTGGCCTTCCTGTTCCCGGGGATCGTGGGGGCGCTCATCTTGTTGGCGCAGCACATCAACGGAGTGGGGCCGGTCACCCGTTTCCAGGTGCTGCTCCAGCACAACCCGGTGGGCAACCTGATCGTCATCATCCTGGCCTACCTGCCGGTAGCTGCCGTCGTGCCGCTGGCCCTCTTCCTCCTCGCGCGCACCGGTCAGACCCCGCGCACACTCGGGCTGGCCCTCCCCAGCTTCCGCCTCGACATCGTGCCCGCCCTGGGCCTCATGGGAGCGTCGTGGGGCTCGGAGTTCGTGCTCGCCCTCATCTTGTCCCCACTGATCCTGCACCATTCGTCCTTGCTGAACGATGTGACGATCGGGCACGTCCCCGCCTACTACGTGATCTACGGCATCGTGGTGTCGGCGACGACCGCGGTCACCGAGGAGGTGTTGGTCAACGGCTACCTGCTGGTGCGGCTGGAGCAGCTGGGCTGGTCACCGCAACGAGCGCTGTGGCTGAGCCTGGCGCTGCGGACCAGCTACCACGTCTACTACGGGATCGGCTTCATCTTCACCGTGCCGTTCGGCTACTTCGTGACCAGGTCGTTCCAGAAGAACCGGCGCCTCACCCGCCCCATCGTGACGCACTTCCTCTTCGACGCCACCCTGTTCACCATCGCCATCCTCACGTGAGGGCTTAGCCGAGCACCAGATCGGCCATGGTGCGCAGCGTGGTGAGGTCCCCGTTTATCAACATGGTGGTGGCACGAGAGGCGCGCCACGCCTCGAGGTCGTCGCGGATTTTCTCGACGGGGCCAATGAGCGCAACGTCTTCGACCATCGACGTGGGCACCGCTGCCGCGGCATCGTCCTTGCGCCCGTCGAGGTAGGCGTCCTGTATTTTGGTGGCCGCTTCCTCGTAGCCCATCCGGGCGAACACATCGAAGTGGAAGTTCATATCCTTGGCTCCCATCCCTCCGATGTAGAGCGCAAGATACGGACGGAATCCATCCGCGGCAGCTTCGGTGTCGTCGGCGATGACGGTGGGGGCAAACGCCAGCACCTCGAAAGTATCGACGGAGTGGCGAGCCCCCGGACGGGCGAAGCCTTCATCGAGCGAGGCGTCGAACGACGACATGGCCTTGGGGGAGAAGAAGATGGGGAACCAGCCATCGGCGATCTCGGCGGCCAGGGCCACGTTCTTCGGGCCTTCGGCGCCGAGAATAATGGGGATGTCCGCGCGCAGAGGGTGCACGATCGGCTTGAGGGGCTTGCCCAGCCCGGTGCCGCCGGGGTAGGGCAGCGGGTAGTGCGGCCCGTCGTTGGTGACCGGCTTCTCCCGGGCCAGCACCTGGCGCACCACGTCGACGTACTCGCGCGTGCGGGCCAGCGGGGCGGTGAAGGGCTGCCCGTACCAACCTTCGACCACCTGGGGCCCCGAGACGCCGAGTCCCAACACGAAACGTCCCTGGGAGAGGTGGTCCATGGTGAGGGCGGCCATCGCCATCGCGGTCGGGGTGCGCGCGGAGAGCTGGCAGAGGGAGGTGCCGAGTCGGACCCGCTCGGTGCGCGAGCCCCACCAGGCCAAGGGGGTCAGCGCATCGGAGCCGTAGGACTCCGCCGTCCACACGGAGTCATAGCCGAGGCGGTCGGCCTCCTCCACCAACTCCACGGCATGGGGAGGAGGCCCGGCGCCCCAGTAGCCGAGCTGCAAGCCGATCTTCATGTCCTTCATGTGCGTGTCTCCGATCTCAAACTTGCTCAGACCTTGGCCACGATCTCATCGGCGAACCACTTCACCGCATCGAGACGGTCGGCCAGTGCCTTGTCGTCGGGCGTGCCCGGGGGGACCGTGACGAACATCCAGGGAGCGCAGACGAACTCGGTGACGCCGGCATCGGCGAAACGCCGGTACATGTCGACATCGGGCATCTCGTTGAGGGAGAGATAGATCGTGAAGGTCTCATCCTCCCTGCCGGCCGCCCTCAACGCGGCGCGCAGCGAGGCCAGGTGCGTCCACGCCTCCTCCTCGCTGTACGCCCCGGCTGCGATCCAGCCATCGCACAACGCCGCGGTGCGCCGCAACGCCACGGGGGAGTGGCCCCCGCCGATGATGGGGATCGGAGCCGTCGGCGCCGGCTCGATCTGGCACTCGGGCACGTCGTAGTAGTCCCCGTGGAACTCGACCCATCCACCGCGCCATAGCGCACGCAGGGCGACGATCATCTCGCTGAGGCGCGGTCCCCGGGTCGCGAAGTCCTGGCCGGTCTGGTCGAACTCCTCCTTGCACCAACCCACACCGACACCGAGGCGCACCCGGTTGTCGGACAGGACCGCCGTGGTCCCGACGGACTTGGCCACGGTGATGAGGTCGCGCGCGGGGGCGATGTAGACGCCGGTGGTGAACGTCAGATGCTCCGTGACGGTGGCCAGGCCGGAGATCACACACATGGGATCGGGCCACGGTGTCTCGGGCTCCCACCCCGGTGCGCCGTCCTCGCGCAACGAATAGGTGTAGCGGGACGCCAGCGCGCGCGGGTTGAAGAGGTGGTCCGAGATGTAGATGCCGCCGTACCCCAGCTCGTCGGTGGCCCGCGCCAGCGGCACGGCCTGGCGCGTGGGGAGGAAGGTGATCGATTGATGAAAGCGGACGGGTCGGTCCACCGCGCTGCTCAGCTGGCCCGAGCCGGCAGGGGCGTGCCGCCGATCGGATCCGATGGGGCGAATGCCACGGGGATGTGCTTGGTGCCGTTGATGAAGTTTGACTGCAGCCGCTGCACTTCGCCGTCCAGCCGGATGTCCGGTATCCGCTCGAGGAGGCGGTCGAACATCACCATGATCTCCATGCGGGCCAGGTTGGCGCCGAGGCAGAAATGCGGCCCGCCGCCGCCGAAGGCGATGTGGTTGTTGGGCGTCCGCGTGATGTCGAACGTGTCGGGGTCTGTGAACACCTTCTCGTCCCGGTTGGCCGAGATGTGCCAGAAGACGACCTTGTCGCCTTCCTCGATCGTTTGACCCCCGAGTTCGAGATCCATGGTGGCCGTCCGCCGGAAGTGCATGACGGGGGTCACGTAGCGCAACATCTCCTCGACGGCCGAGGAGAGCAGGCTGCGGTCCCGGCGCAGGAGCTCCCACTGGTCGGGATGGTCGAAGAACGCCGTCATCGCCCCCGACATCAGGTTCCGGGTCGTCTCGTTCCCCGCGACAATGAGGAGCATGAAGAAGAGGTCGAGTTCGAGCTGGTCGAGCTTCTCGCCCTCCACCTCGGCCTCGATGAGGACCGAGACCAGGTCCTGGCGCGGGGCCAGGCGCCGCTCCGCGGCCAGCTCCTCGGCGTAGCTGAACACCGCCATGGCGGCCTCGCTCGGATCCGCGCCCTCCACCTGGTACTCGGGGTCGGCCGAACCGATCATGCGGTTCGACCATTCGAAGACCTTGCGCCGGTCCTCCTGGGGTACGCCGAGGAGCTCGGCGATGACCAGCAGCGGGAGCTCGGCCGAGATCTCCTCGACGAAGTCGGCCGTGCCCCGCTCGCACACGGCGTCGATGATGCCGTCGGCATAGCCGATGATCTGCTGTTCGAGGTCGCGCACCAGCTTCGGGGTGAAGCCCTTGTTGACCAGGCGGCGGTAGCGGGTGTGCATCGTCGGGTCCATGTTCAGCATCATCATCTGCTGCTGCGCCAGGGCGTCGCCCTCCATGTCGTTGAAGAGCGCCGAACCGCGGTACGAGGAGAAGTGCTCCCAGTCCCGGTTGACATGGACGCAGTCGTCGTAGGCGGTCACCGTCCAGAAGCCCCCTCGTGGGGCGGTGGGGTCGGGGTGCCAGTACACCGGGGCTTCCTGGCGCAGCTGGCGGAACCACTCGTAGGGGACGCCGGCGACGAAATTCTTCCCGTCGATCAGGTCGATGTCCTCGAGCCGCATGGTACCCATGGTCCCCCTTTCGGCCGGCCGGACCGGCCGACCGGGCGCTCGCCCCTCCCGGGGTAATTTCTAGAACGTGTGTCAGTTCATCATAGGCACACGCACTGATCCACCCTCCCTGCGAAAATAGGCACCTGTTACAGTTTTGCGCCGGAGCGCCCTCGACCTGCAGGGACCGCCAACTCAGACAGATCACTGCCGAGGGTGTCCAATTCATATGTTTCTCGAAGAGAGCCCCGAACAGCAGCGCCTGCGCGCCGAGCTGCGTACCTACTACGCCGAGCTGCTGACCGACGAGGTGCGGGCCGGCCTGGCGGACGGGGGAGAGGGCGGGGACGCCTGGAGAGCCTGCGTGCGGCGGGTGGGTCACGACGGGTGGCTGGGCATCGGGTGGCCGGTCGAATTCGGGGGCCAGGGCCGGCCGGCGACCGACCAGTTCATCTTCTTCGACGAGACCCGTCGGGCCGGAGCGCCGTTCCCCTTCGTCACCATCAACACGGTCGGCCCGACCATCATGCGCTACGGCACCGAGGAGCAGAAGTCGTTCTTCCTGCCCAAGATCCTCTCGGGCGAGCTCAATTTCGCCATCGGCTACACCGAGCCGGAGGCGGGAACCGACCTGGCCTCGTTGCGCACCCGGGCCGTGCGCGACGGCGAGGAGTACGTGATCAACGGGGCCAAGATCTTCACGTCGGGGGCCGACCAGGCCGACTACGTCTGGCTGGCGGTGCGCACCGATCCTGACGTGCCCAAGCACAAGGGGATCTCCATCTTGTGCGTGCCCACGACCGCCCCGGGTTTCGCCTGGTCGATCATCAACACGGTCGGCGGCCTGACCACCACGTCCACCTTCTACGAGGACGTCCGGGTGCCGCTGACCATGCGGGTGGGCGACGAGAACCAGGGCTGGCAGATGATCACCACGCAGCTCAACCACGAGCGCGTCGGGCTGGCGGCGTGGAGCGGGCTGTCCGTCTCGCTGTACGGAGAGATCGTGGCCTGGGCCGCCCGCCAACCGACCGACGACGGGCGGACCCTCATCGACCAGGGGTGGGTCCAGATGGACCTGGCCCGGTGCCACGCCGAGCTCGAGGCGATGTGGCTGCTCAATTGGCGGATGGCGGTGCATGTGGCCGACGGCGAGCTGACCGGGGCCGAGTCCTCGTCCATCAAGGTCTTCGGCACCGAGCGCACCGTCGAGGTCTTCCGCCTCCTCCTCGGGATCATCGGCGCGGCGGGTTACCTCACCCCCGGCTCGCCGGGCGCCCTGCTGCGGGGACGTCTCGAGGCATCGGGCCGGCAGGCCCAGATCAACACCTTCGGCGGCGGGGTCAACGAGGTGCAGCGCGAGATTGTGGCCACCGCCGGGCTGGGCATGCAGCGGGGGGCGCGGTGAGCGCGCGTCCCGACGAGCTGGCGGCGCGGCCTGACCATGGCGCCGCACTCCAGGCACTGGTCGGGCAGCCGTCGGGCGGGCCCCAGCTCTCGCCGCATGCGGTCAACGCGCCCATGATCCGTCACTGGGTGGAGGCGATGGGCGACACCAACCCGGTCTATGTCTCCGACCGGGCCGCTCGCGACTGTGGCCACCCCGAGGCCATGGCGCCCGCCACCATGTTGCAGGCCTGGGTCATGCGCGGCCTGCGGGCCTCTCAGCTCGCGGATGCGGCCAGGGCGGCCGGGGAGGCGGAGGGGTCCGGCCCCCACGACACCGCGATGCGCCTGCTCGATGCGGAGGGCTTCACCTCCGTCGTGGCCACCAACTGCGAGCAGCACTACGACCGGCCGCTGGTGATCGGGGACCGCCTCATGGCGCGGTCCTACATCGAGGAGATCACCGAGCCCAAGCGCACGGGCCTCGGTGTCGGGCGCTTCGTCACCACCCGGCTGGACTTCACCGCCGTGCCCGACGCGGAGGTGCCCGAGGAGCCGTCGCCGTCCGAGGTCGACGCCATGGCGGCCGGCGGCGAGCGCGTCGCCACCATGCGCTTTCGCATCCTCAAGTTCCTCCCGCCGGTGCGGGCCGCCGCCGCGCCACCCCAAGCCGCGCCGCCCGCGGCGCGCCCATTGCGGCCCCGGCCCGCCCTCACCCAGGACAACCGCTTCTGGTTCGAAGGGGCGCTGGCGCACAAATTGTTGATCCAACGCTGCACGTCGTGTGGCACGCTGCGCCATCCGCCGCTCCCGGCATGCGGGGTTTGCGGCGCCCTCGACTGGGACACCCTCGAGGCGAGCGGACGCGGCGAGCTTTACTCGTTCGTGGTGGTGCACTACCCGCAGGTGGCCGCCTTCGAGTACCCGTTGCCCATAGGGCTGGTGGCGCTCGAGGAAGGGACGCGCGTGGTGGCCAACATCGAGGGGATCGCGCCGGGAGCGCTCCGGATCGGCCTGCCGCTCGAGGTGCGCTTCGTCGATTATGACGACGAGCTCAGCCTTCCGGTGTTCGGACCCGCCGCGTCGGCGCACGAGGCAATGGCCTGATGGACTTCTCCTACTCCATCGCGCAGCAGGCCGTGGCCGAGGCCGCCGCCGGCCTCTTCTCCGGCCAGGTCGACGCCGCGCGCGTGATGGCGGTGGAGCAGTCAGCCGATGCCGTCGACCGCGCGCTGTGGCAGGACTTGGCCCGCGCCGACCTGCTCGGGCTGGCCGTGCCCGAGGGCCACGGCGGTGGCGGCTACGGGTTGACCGAGCTCTGCCTGCTCCTCGAGGCCCAAGGCCGCGTGGTCGCACCGGTGCCCCTCTGGGCCACCCTCGTTCTCGGCGCACTGCCCCTGGCCCGCTTCGGGCACCCGGCCCAGCAGGGACGCTGGTTGCCCGGGGTCGGGCGCGGCGACGTGATGCTCACGGCGGCCCTGACGGGCAGCGCCGACAGCGTCAACGGGCGCCCGTGCGTGGAGGCGACACCCCACGTCGGCGGCTGGGTCCTCAGCGGGATCGAGCTGGCGGTGCCGCAGGCGTATCTGGCTGCGTGCATCCTGGTCCCGGCGCGCTGTCCCGATGGCCGGGTGCTCATCGCGCTGGTCGATCCGCGCAGCCCGGGCGTCACCCTCGAGCGCGCGGTGACGACCAACCGGGAGATCCATCCCCACCTCCACCTCCACCACGTGAGCGTCCTGGCGGACGACGTACTGGCCGAGCCCCACGCGGGCAGGGCCGTGCTCGACGACATGCTCGCCGCCGCCACCATCGCGCTGTGTGCCCTGCAGGTCGGGGTGTGCGAGGCCGCCCTGCGCCAGACCGCCGCCTACCTCAACCAGCGCACGCAATTCGGACGGCCGTTGAGCACCTTCCAAGGCACCATGCTGCGTGCGGCCGACGCGGCCATCGACATAGAGGCCATGCGGGTCACGCTGCTCAACGCCGCCTGGCTCTTCGACTCCGGGCGCGACGCGTCGGAGGCCGCCTGCGTGGCCAAGTGGCAGGCCTCGGAGCGCGGCCAGCGCACCGTGCACGCCACCCAGCACCTGCACGGCGGGATGGGTGCCGACATCACCTACCCGATCCACCGCTACTTCCTCTGGGGCAAGCAGATCGAGCTGCTCCTGGGCGGTCCCAGCCGCCAGCTGTCCCGCCTCGGGGCTCAGATCGCGGCCCGGGCCCGGGCCGAGGCCTCGGCATGACCCCCGCGCGGCCCGCCCCCATCTTCGTCGCCGTCGCCGTCGGCGACGAGCTCCCGTCGCTCGAGCTGCCCATCACCCGCACCCTCATCGTGGCCGGCGCGCTGGCCAGCCGCGACTACCAGGATGTCCACCACGATCAGGAGCTGGCGCGCCAACGGGGCTCGAAGGACATCTTCATGAACATCTTGACCACCAACGGCCTCGTCGGTCGCTACGTCACGGACTGGTCGGGACCACGGAGCCGGCTCACCGCGGTCGACATCCGGCTCGGTGCCCCGAACTACCCCGGGTCCGTCATGACCCTCACCGGCTCGGTGACCGAGAAGGGTCCTGTGGCGGAGGACGGGGCGAGCGGTCTGGTCACCGTCTCGGTCCGCGGCGCCAATGCACTGGGGGACCACGTGACCGGGACGGTGCAGGTGGCGCTGCCGATGGACGCGGGCGAGTGAGCGCGGGCCTGCACGCGTTCTCCGGGAACGTGGCGATCGCCGGGATCGGCGCCACCGAGTTCTCCAAGGATTCCGGGCGCTCCGAATTGCGCCTGGCGGTCGAGGCGATCGATCTCGCCCTGCGCGACGCCGGCCTGGCGCCGAGCGAGGTGGGGGGCCTGGTCACCTTCAGCGCCGACACCAACCCGGAGATCGACATCGCCCGCAGCCTGGGCATGGGCGACCTCACCTTCTTCAGCCGCGTCCACTACGGCGGGGGCGCGGCCTGCGGCACCGTGCAGCAGGCGGCCCTGGCCGTGCAGGCCGGGGTGGCGGACGTCGTCGTCTGCTACCGCGCCTTCAACGAGCGTTCGGGGAACCGCTTCGGGGCCGGCGCGCAGGGCAGGCCGGCGACGCCGAGCGCCGAGAACGCGCACATGGCGTCGTACCTCCCGGTCGGCCTGCTCACCCCGGCGTCGTGGGTGGCCATGGCCGCGCAGCGGTACCTGCACGTGCACGGGGCCACCAGCGAGGATCTCGGCCGGGTCGCCGTGGCCGACCGGCGCCACGCCGCCACCAACCCGAGGGCGTGGTTCTACGAGCAGCCCATCACGCTCGCACAGCACCAAGCCAGCCGCTTCATCGTCGAGCCGCTCCACCTCCTCGACTGCTGCCAGGAGACCGACGGCGGTCAGGCGGTGGTGGTGACCTCGCTGGAGCGGGCGCGGGACCTGCCGCAGGCGCCCGCGGTCATCCGCGCCGCGGCGCAGGGCTCGGGTGCCGGGCAGGACATGATGACCAGCTACTACCGCGACGACCTCCTCGGGCTGCCCGAGATGGCCGTGGTGGCCCGGCAGCTCTGGGAGGCCTCGGGACTCGGTCCCGCCGACATGCAGGCCGCCATCCTCTACGACCACTTCACCCCGTACGTCCTGTACCAACTCGAGGAGCTTGGGTTCTGTGGCAAGGGTGAGGCCAAGGATTTCGTGAAGGACGGGCGGATCGAGCTCGGAGGCGCGCTGCCCATCAACACGCACGGCGGTCAACTCGGCGAGGCCTACCTGCACGGCATGAACGGCATCGCCGAGGGCGTGCGCCTGGTGCGCGGCACCTCGTGCAACCAGGTGCCCGACCTCGAGCACGTGGTGGTCACCGCCGGCACCGGCGTGCCCACCAGCGGGGTGCTCCTCGGCGTCGACCGCTGATCATCTACGGCTGATAACGCGCGCCCCTGCCGGCGCCGTCGCGTCGTCAGCCACCAGGACGCGGGGCCGCGGCACACGCGATGCAATTCCGTGCGGCCGGCCGCGCCGCCAGGCGCGCCGGAGCGATCTCGGCGCCACAGCTCTCGCACTCCCCGTACCGCCCGGCCTCGAACTTGGCCAGTGCCCGCTCCAGATCGTCCAACATGGCCCTCGCCTCGCGCAACAGGGCGGCGACCTGTGCCCGCTCGTAGGCAACGGTCGACCCTTCGGGGTCGTGTTCGTCGTCGCTGTTGGAGCCGGCCGCGCTGGCCACGATCTCCTCGAACTCGTCGGTCATGGACGCGAGGCGCGCCAAGGTGGCGGCACGTTCGGCCAGGAGCAGGGCGCGCACGTCGGTCTCTTGCACCGCTCAGCCCCCGTGACCGACGTGCTCGAGCCGGCCGTCGTGGAGGAGGTGCCCGACGGTGTTGACCGTATCGACCACCTCGTCGAGCGGCACCAGGATCGCCGGGCCACCCAGCGTGGGTTCCCCTTCGCGAGCGCGCACTCCTTGGTACAACTCGCGCAGGGGGGGCAGCGGCCGGGTCGCGGTGTTGTGCTCCAGGGAGGCCCCGATCTCCGCCAGCGCGCGGTCCAGCGCGTCGCGGAGGTCCTGCAGGGCGGCCGCGTGGTCGTGCGAGGCCAGCGGGGCAACGTCGAGCTGCGACGCCACCTCGAGGTGCAGGGCGTCGGCCGCCCGGGTGAGGCGCCGCAGGGCGGCGGTCAGGCTCTGGGCCAGGTCGCGGTCGATCCGCCACTTCGCCGGCTCGACGAGCGAACGCGACACGGTGGCGTCCGCCTCACTCCAGGCCAGGCGCACCCGGCGGGTCAGGCGGTACAGCTGTTCCTTGGACAGCGCGGCATCCCCCAGCTCCACGGAAAGGGTCCACGAGAGGTAGGCCCCCAAGGCGGTGACGAGCTTGGCCAGCGCGGTGCGGGCCTGCCCGCTCGACCACGTGGGCCACACGAGGTAGGCGGCCAGTGCCACCGCGCCGCCGAGCACGGTGTCCAAGACCCGATCGAAGGCGGTCGTCGTGGTGTTGACCTGCGACACGCTCAACAGGAACAGGACGACCGCGGCGATGCACGTGCTCGCCACCGCGTAATTCGACTGGACGAAGGTGTAGGCGCCCCAGGCGGCGGCGGCCAGGAGCGCCACGATGGCGGCGGTGCCCGGATGCAGGCCGGCGACGAGGAAGCCCGCCGCCGCTACCCCGGCACAGGTGCCGACCACCCTCCCCGCGCCCTTGGTGAAAAGGGAGCCGAAGTCCGGCCGCAGCACGACGGCGACGGTGAGAGGGACCCAGTACGAACGCGGGAGGCCGGCCACCCGGGAGAGCACCTCGGCCAGCGGCACGGCCACGGCCAGGCGCACGGCATGGCGAAAGGCGGGGGAGTCGAGGGTGAGATTGGCGCGCAGTGTGCCCACCCCCTCCCTGAGTCTGTCCCAGCCGGCACGCCAGCGGATGGTCGGATGGCCCTCAATGCGCCAACCCGGCTGCAGCCGCTCATGGAGGAGGCGCGCCACGGCCCGCATCTGCCCGGCCAGGGCGTGGAGGTGGTGCCGGCAACTCGAGACGAGGGGGGCGGCTCCTTGGCCGCCTGGTCCCGGAGCGAGCCGGTCGGCCGCCGCCTCGACCGCGCCCGCTTCGTTTTCGATCCCCGGATCCGGGCGGTCTGCAGCAATGGCGTCCCCGGCCATCCGCAGGGCAGCGGCCAGGTGGGCCAGGGCGGCATCCACGGACGCGCGGGCGGGGCCCGCTGCGTCGAGGTCGGCCAACCTGGCCCGCAGACCCAACAGGGCAGAGAGCTCCAGCCGGGAGCGGCGCGCCTCGTCGATCAGTCCGCGCAGCGTGTGCGCATCGTCGTGACCCAGCCAACCCGCCGTCGACAGCAGGCCATCCGCCTGATCCAGCGCCGCGCCGACGGCGGCTGTGGGGCCGCCCGTGGCGGCGCTCGTGGCTAGGGCACCGAAGGCGGCGCTGACCGCGTCGCGTTGGCGCCGAAACGCCGGGGGCCAGCGCACCACCGTGACGACGGTCGCCTCGACGGCCGCGCCCAGCATGACCAGACCACTGAGCCGCAGGGCTCCGAGCGGAGTTGCGGGGAAGCGACCGAAGATCAAGAAGGCGATGATCGCCTGCGTCCCGATGATCGCCGGCACGGGCCCGATCGCCACCAGGAGGCCGCAGCCCAGGCACAGCAGCGCGAGGGCCGCCACGTGCACCCAGGCGACCTGTTCGCTGAGCGAGCCCACGAAGGTCGCCACTCCCATGGCCAGTGCATCGAGCGCCAGCAGCGCGGTGGGAGGACGGGTTGCTTGCACCTTCGAGGCTATGGCCACGAGGTTGGCGCCGATGGCCAGGGTGAGGGCCGTCGAGGCGTCCCACTGTGTGAGCCCCAGCGCGAACAGGACGACCACCGGCACGGCGGCGATGGCCCCGGACACCGGCAGCAGGGCCGATCGGTCCATGCGGCCCACCTCGCGCACAACAGAAGTGACGAGGCCTCCCCGCACGGCGCCATCGGGCACGGTGCGAAACTACTCCGCCCGGCCGTTTGCTTCACGCGGCCGCGGCGCGGGGATCGCTCCCGTCGGGCCACGGGAGTGGGCGGCCCTTCTGCGAGGATGTGGAAATGGCGACGCTGTATCCGCCCGCACACCCCTATGACAGCGGCATGCTCGACGTCGGCGACGGCAATGCCGTCTACTGGGAGGTCTGCGGGAATCCATCGGGCAAGCCCGCCCTGGTCCTGCACGGCGGGCCGGGGTCGGGTTGCACCGACGGTCTGCGGCGCCTGTTCGACCCAGACGCCTACCGCATTGTGCTCGTCGACCAGCGCGGTGCGGGCAGGAGCACCCCGCACGCGAGTGACGCGGCCACCGATATGTCCGTCAACACCACCGAGCACCTCCTCGCCGACCTCGAGCGCCTGCGCGTGCACCTGGGTATCGGGGCGTGGTTGGTGTACGGGCGGTCCTGGGGGACCACGCTCGGGATCGTCTACGCGGAGCGCTACCCCGAGCGCGTCAGCGAGTTGGTCCTCGCTGCGGTGTGCCTGACCCGCCGGTCGGACATCGACTGGCTCTATCACGGCATGCGACGACATTTCCCATCCGAATGGGCGTGCTTCCGCGACGGCGTGCCGCCCGCCGATCGGGACGGCGATCTCGTGGACGCGTACGCCCGGCTCCTGGCCCATCCCGACGAGGGTGTCCGCCAGCGCGCCTCCCGCGACTGGTGCGCCTGGGAGGACGCCATCGTGGCCGCCGAGTCCGGTGGCGTTCCCAATCCGCGCTACGCCGACGCGCGTTTTTGCCTCGGCTTCGCCCGCACCGTCACGCACTACTTCGCGCACGGCGCCTGGCTCGCCGACGACCAGCTCGTACACGATGCGCACCTGCTCGCCGGCATCCCTGGTGTGCTGATTCATGGCCGGCGCGATCTCGGGAGCCCGCTGCAGTCCGCGCTCGAGCTCGCCGGCGCCTGGACCGGCATCGAGCTCGTCGTGCTCGATGTTGCCGGGCACACTTCCGACGAGCTGGGCGAGTGCGTCGTGGACGCGACTGACCGCTTCGCCGTGCATGGCTCGTGAGGCGCCGCCGACCAGAGCACGATCGGGCGGTTCGTGGCACACTCTTGCCGTCAGAATGTTGTGGTCTCCGCACGCTGCTGGTGGACGGTGATGGACGCCGTCATCTTCCACGGCACGCCACCGGTCGAAGACCCACAGCGGGTCAAGAAGGTCCGTGCCCTCGGCATCGACGAGACCTCGTTCTTGTCCGCGACGAGGGACCCCCACACCATCTCTGTGACCGGCCTGGTCGATCTCGATCGTAAGAGGATGATCGACCTGGTGGAGGGCAACGGTGCGCTTGACCTGCGCACATGGTGCGCCGCCCTGGACAAGGCCTGGTTGCGTGCCGTCCGAGTCGTGGCCACTGATGACTTGGCCGAGAGCTATCGCTCAGCACGTCGCCGCACCTCGACCATGCCATCCGGGTGGCCGATCCCTTCCACGTGGTGCGCATCGCCAATCGCTGCGTCGACAAGGTGCGCCGGCGCGTCCAGAACGAGACGCTGGGGCACCGGGCTCGGGCTGCGACGCGGCGATCCCCGTGACGAGCTCTGGGGGGCATGGTTGGCCAAGGAGTCGGTGCGCGACTTCTATCTAACCGATGATCCCAAGGAAGCCAGGGTGCTCCTCGACAGCAAGGCCGACGAGGTCGAAGAGATCCGCTCGCTCGACGACACTCTCGAGCGCTGGCACAAAGAGATCTTGAACCACCTCCGCACCGGGGCGTCGAACGGTCCAACCGAGGGGTTGAACCTGTGCGTAAAGAAGGTCAAGCGTGCCGGACGGGGCTTCACCTGCTTCGAGCACTACCGACTACGCGTACTCCACCTGGACCAAGCGTCCATGACCGCCAAGGATCAGAACCCACTCTCCCCACTTGAACGCGTTAGAGCCAGTTTACGAAGGCTCTGCTCGCGATCTGATCTGTGACCTGATCGCCCCCAACGCACCGTTTCTACGATCGACACCGAATGTCATTTCAACACGCCCCATAACGTGGGTAGGTGGATCATGACGATTTCGGACTTGGAGTTCTTGATGTCGATTATGACACGAGGATCCGTCTCAGAGTGGTAGTAGGGGATGGGGCGCAATCTATGTTTACTGTCCTCTACATAGACGGTCGAGTATGCGTTGAAGGTTACGGGTAGGGCGAACCGAGTTGCACCTCGGCATGCTATCCGGAATGTGAGCTCCAAAGACTCAAGGGGGGAACGAGTGGGTACCATTATCGAGCAAGGGACATCGCTTACCGATCCTGCGCCATATTGATCTTTGTGGAGTCGAACATAAAGATCACCATCATCATATAGTTCGACGCTTTTTGAGTTGTTAACTTTTGGAAGATATTCGTCGAAGAGGATTCCATCGGGAGTAAAAAATCCCCCGAAGTTTTTGTGATTTATATATCGTGGTGGTGTCGAAAACGCTGGATTGGGAAACTCCCCAGCAGGGGTCAGCGCGTACGTGGTAGTCCACGTCGAGGTGATGGGCGAAAGCAAAATCAACGAGACCAACCACAGAAGTGCGCCAGCTCTGGTGATCGAAGACGTTGGGTATGCACGAAATATTGAATTCGCCATGGCAATTACGAGGATCACGCCGATTGGAGTGATGAACGCGAGCATTCGGTACGGATAGTCGATGGCCTGAAGGGGAGATATAATTCGGTAGACGAAATAGGAGATTGGTAGTTGTAGAAAGATGTAGATGAAAAAACTGCCGAGCAGAAAGAATATTGATGGCGCGTGGAGATCGTGCCCCCAAGGTGTCTGATTCGGCTTTTTTCGCGTAAGACCGTAATAGGCAATTATGCCAATCAGAGCGATGACGATCGGAATCCATATGGCGAAGTCGATCTGCACAAAGTCTGCATTGCCGCTAAGCCAACGGAACTTATTGTCGAAGAAATATGAGGTAAGGCTGACGAAGTTGCTGGAGACCTGTGCCCCAAAGTGCGTGACTTTGGAAGCAGGGTCGTAATATTGGGCGAATCGGAGTTCTGCCAGAAGAGTTGGCGCAAGAAGAAGCGCCGCACCTCCCACTGAGACAGCCAGTCGAGGAGCAATGGCGCGAAAACCTCGCCACCCGGCGGTGATGACAAACGTGATCATTGTGACCGCGAGTGTGAACACCGAGACCAAAGCGATTGCGCTGTGGGCGTCGACGAGAGATGCCATTATCGGTATTAGTAGGAGAGATACTCGATGGTTCTTAACAAGATTGAGGCACCAGAAGAGGAGCCAAGGGACGATCATCATGGCGGTAAATTCCGGTAAATCGCCGCGGGACAGCCAGTCGGTAAACACGTAGTTCGTGAACAAAAAACCCACGGATCCGACAACTTGAAGCAGTCTGCTGTCAGTGACCATCCCGAGTGCACGCCGCATCCCATACGCACCCACGGCTAGGAAGAAGCCGATGCTCAGGATCAACGTTGGTTTCAGGGCACCCCCAAGGAGAACAAAAAGAGCACCGGAGACATAGAAGAAGGTCTTTTGGTAGAAGAGCAGCACCGGCGTGCCGAGCCCAATCCCATCCGTACTTGACCACACGGGAAAGAAATCAAGGTGTCGGAAGTGCGCGGCATAAAGCTGCACGATGATCAGTTCATTGAAGGACTCCGCTCCGATGGGCCATCCCGCCCGGCGGCCGACGAGCGAAAGAATCAGCGCCGCCGCGCCCAGGACTATTGACGCATAGGAGGCTTCATACACCCACCTTCGCCGGAAAACTGACGATGGCAAATTCATCGTGGCAACCCCAACCCGCTACCTACGTGTTCCCAATGGGGCACGCCTATCCTCGTGACCGCCGACCCGCCTATCACGGCGTGCCGGTTCACGCTGGCAATTTATACCAGTGTCACTCCGAGAGGGATAGTGTCCGCACCAACGTGATCCTTCCTGAGGCCATCGATCAGAATCGGATCGGCTCANNGGGGAGCGTGACGTAGCGGGGTATCCGCGAACGCGGCCAGGGGTCCCGACATCGTTGTGGTTGCTTGACGACCCAACGAGAGCCCCGGGGAGTGCCGCACCTTGGCAGCCGGCGCTCCCTCAGGTGAAGAGGACGGAGATACTCTCGCGACGGGCGATTCTGCGGATGGCCTCGCCGAAGAGCCCCGCGATCGAGACAACCTCCACCTTGTCGGACAGCGCAACCGGCTGGGTCTCGACGCTGTCGGTCATGAACAGGCGCGCAATCGGACTGGCATCCAGCCGCTCCACGGCGGCGGCCGTCAGCAACCCGTGGCTGACGACGGCATAGACCGACGCGGCACCACGTTCGACGAGCACCCGGGCGGCGTCAACGAGGGTTCCGGCCGAAATGGTGAAGTCGTCGACGATCAGGGCCGTGCGGCCCTCCACCGACCCGATGAGATCGATGATTTCGGCGGACTCAGAATGGTCCGTCCGCCGCTTGTCCGCGATGGCCAGCGGCGCATGGAGCCGCTCAGACCACTGGCGGGCCTTTTTGACGAAGCCCGCGTCGGGCGCCACCACGACGATATTCGAGAGCCCGGCGGCGCCGATGGCGTCGCACAGGACGGGGAGCGCGTAGAGGTCGTCGACGGGAATCTTGAAGAAGCCCTGGACCTGGGGAGCATGGAGGTCGAGGGTGATGACGCGGTCCGCCCCGGCCGCCTCGATCGCATCGGCGCACACGCGGGCGCGGATCGAGACGCGTGGCTCGTCCTTCTTATCACCCTTCGCGTAGCTGAAATAGGGCATGACCGCGGTGACCGAGGCGGCGCTCGCCCGCTTGAACGCGTCGATCCAAAAGAGGAGCTCCATGAAGTTGTCATTGGCGGGGAAGCCCGTTCCCTGGACGAGGAACACGTCGCGGCCCCTGACGTTCTCCAACACCCTCACGAAGAGGTTTCCCTCCGAGAACCGGAGGGTCTCGCTCGCCCCCAACGGACAGTCGAGGTACTCGGCGATGGCGGCGCCCAGTTTGGGGCTGGCGGACCCGGCGAAGAGAAGCAGCTCCTCGGACATGCACCAAACCTAGTTGCCGGGACCTCCCGAGCCGAGGGTCCGGGCCGCCACAGCTGGCCCGTCGTCCGGGCCACGCGACTCCTGAGCGGTCGGCCCGCCGATCACCAGGCGCAACCCGGCGTCGATCGTCTCTCTCGCCAGGAGGTCGGCGTGGCGCTCCCGCCAGACCCCGCTGGCCAGGTCGCGTTCGAGCTGGGCCATGCCCGGCTCGACCAGCCGTGGGTCAAGTCGGGCGAACGCAGAGATATTGCCGCGCGCATGGGGCGAGAGGTAGTGCTCGGGTCGGCGCCAGTAGGCCGAGGCGAAGCCATCGCTACAGTCGGCGGGGGTGGGTACGATCTCGACCTGGTCCGTCTCGAGCGCGTCGAGAACGAGGTCGATCGGCGAGTGGTCGGCGAATCCGAGAGCCGCGGGCACGTATTCGGTGAAGACCCACAAGCTGTCGTGCATGGCGGGATCGAAGGTGAAGACGACCTGGCGTCGCGCCACCCGGCGCAGCTCAGCCAGACCCCGGCGCAGGTCCTGCCAATGGTGCAGCGTCATGAGGGCCAGCGCGACATCGAACGAGAGGTCGGGGAATGGGAGGCTCTCGGCGCAGGCGCGCACCACCGGAACCTTCGCGTCGCGCTGGCCTATCATGACGGCGGAGGGTTCGACGGCGACCATGTGCCGATCGCCCCTCTCGTACGATCCTGTGCCGGCGCCGACATTGACGATGCGCGCCGCGTCCCCCACGGCGGCCCAGATCTGGGCCTCGATGCGGGGGTCGGGATGGCGGTACGTCGTGTAGCCGACGCCGATGGTGTCGTAGCGCGCCGGGGTCGCCGTCACAGGACGCGGTCGCCGACGCCCGACTCTAACGAGCGCGCCTCGCGCTCGGTCAGCCGCTCGTAGGGGCCACCCTTCTCGGCCTGCCACCAGATGGGATCGGTGCAGTTCCAGCGCTCGGCCCGCAGGGCGCGCTTGAGCACCTTGTTGGTGGCGGTCGTGGGCAGTGCCGGGGTGACGCGTACGAAGCGGGGGGCCCATTTGGTGCCCAGGTCCCCCTGGCGCCGCAGGAATTCGATCCAGTCAACGGGGTCGAGCACATCCACCCCGGGGCGAAGCTGCAGGGCCGCCATGACCTGATCTCCCACCAGTGGATCGGGCACGGCGTAGACGGCCGCGAGCACCACGTCGGGGTATCGCTGCAGGATGCGCTCGATCGGGGCGGATGCGAAGTTCTCGCCATCGACGCGGAGCCAGTCGTGATCGCGGCCTGCGAAGTAGAAGAAGCCGCCTTCGTCGCGGTAGGCCAGGTCGCCGGTCCAGTACCACCCGTGCCGGAGCCGGGCCCCTTCGGCGTCGTCGTTGTGCCAGTACCCCTCGAAGTCGGCGCCACCGGCCTTCGACACCAGCTCCCCGATGGCCACGTCGGCATTGAGGAGCCGGCCCTGCGCGTCGAAACGGGCCGGTGGGCATTCCTCGCTGGTAGCGGCGTCGAGCACGACGGTGCCCTCGGGCGCCCGGCCCAGGGCACCGGTGGGTGTGTCCGGGGTGCGCTGCACCGTGGCACCGCCCTCGGTGGACCCGTAGGCGTCGGTGACGGGCACGCCGAATCGCGCCGCGAACCGGGCCACGTCGTCGGCCGAACCTTCATTGCCGAAGACGTAGCGGAGCGGGTTGTCCGCATCGTCGGGCCGCTCGGGCGTGGCCAGGATGTACGAGAGCGGCTTGCCGACGTAGTTGAAATACGTCACCCCCGACGCGCGCACATCGGACAGGAATCCAGAGGCCGAGAAGCGACCCGTGGTCGGGAGTGCGAAGGTCGCCGCGGCCATCAGCGCCGGGCTCCAGCCCGCCATGAGCGCGTTGGAATGGAACAGCGGCATGGCGAGATAACAGACGTCCCGGGTGGTGAGCCCGTACCGCTCGGTCAGGACGGCGCCGATGCGGGCCAACCGGCCCTGTGTGCACCGGCAAGCCTTCGGTGCCCCCGACGTCCCGGACGTGAATAGGAGGTAGCCGAGTGTCTGCGGGGTGATGGTTGGATCGATGACATCGGCCGCCGCCACCTCGCCGAAGGCGGCCAGGATGCCCTGCGCCGCCGGCAAGTCGAGGACCAGCACGCGATCGCTCTCGTCGTCCACCGTGCCGATCGACGGGCCAAGGGTGGCGCCTGCGAGGAGCGGCAGGGAGGTTGAATCGGTGACGAGCAGCTGGCACTCGGTGTGGACGAGGTCGCGCACGAGCTCGTCGCCTCGGTGGGTTGGGTTCGCACCGACCAGGACGGCGCCGGCGAGCGCGGTGGCCTCCAGCCAGTAGATGAATTCGGGCACGTTGTCGAGCAGGACGGCCACGTGGAACGGGCCGGGGGAGCGGTGCGCCTGCAGCCAGGCGGCCCGGCGCGCTGCCTCCGCCACCACCTCGGCATGGGTGCGGCGGAGGTCCCCGGCGATGAGGCCGGTCGAGGTGTCCGCGGCCCGGCCCACCACGGCTTGGGCAATCGTCTCCGGCTGATCCATCACAACTCCAAACCCTCTGAACTGGGGCTAAGCACCCATTAATGGAACACGTTGCATTTTAGACCATGTCGTGTTACCTTCGCTGGAGTGCGCCCGGGACCGTCCGCGGCGCCCTACGGGAGGACGGGTGCAGCCCATGGAATTCGGGATCTTCAACGCGGCGTGTCTACTGCCCAAATACCGCTCCCTCCACGGCGAGTCCGCTGAGCACGACCGCATCATGGACGAGGTCGCCTTCATCGTGGCGGCGGACAAGGCCGGGTTCAAGTACACCTGGGCCTCCGAGCACCACTTCTTGACCGACTACTCGCATCTCTCCGCCTCCGAGTCCTTTCTGGCCTTCGTCGCGGCCAAGACCTCCAACATCCACATCGGCTCTGGCATCTTCAACATCACCCCCCCGGTCAACCACCCGGCCCGCATCGCCGAGCGGGTGGCCATGCTCGACCACCTCTCCGAAGGACGCTTCGAGTTCGGCACCGGTCGGGGGTCGTCCACCACCGAGCAGCGCGGCTTCGGCATCGACGACCCCGACCTGACCCGCGAGATGGTGGCCGAGGTGTTGCCGCAGATCGTGCGCATGTGGAAGGACGAGGAGTACAGCTACGACGGCAAATTCTTCAGCATGCCCACGCGCAACGTCCTGCCCAAGCCCTACTCCTCGCCGCACCCACCCCTCTGGATGGCGGCGGGGAGCCCCTCCACCTTCGACCTGGCCGCGGAGCTGGGAGTGGGCGTGCTCTGCTTCGGGTTCTCCACTCCCGACCAGCTGACCCCCCTCGTGACGCGTTACAAGGAGAAGATCGAGGACTGCACGTCGCCGGTTGGCGGGTTCGTGAACAACAACGTCATGATCACCACGCAGATGATCTGCATGGAGGACGGGGCCAAGGCCCGGCAGGCCTTCTTGGAATCGGAGTCGAACTACCATCTGAGCCTCGTCTTCCGCTATCTCGACACCTTCCCGAAGCCGCCCGGCCTCCCGGAATGGCCCGAGATCATTCCCGGCATGGATGCCCGGACGCTCGACGCGGTCATCGCCTCGGGGGGTATCGCCGTCGGCACACCCGACGAGGTGAGCAAGGCGGTCGAGAACTACGCCCTGACGGGGGCCGATCAGCTCTCGTTCGGGATGTTGTCGACCTCGATCTCACGGGAGACCTGCGTGGAGGCCGTCGAGACCTTCGGCTCGCACGTCCTGAAGAATTTCGACAAGGACCCCGTGCACAGCACGACCAGGCAGCGCCTGGCCCAGGGCGGCGCGTAGCGCTACAGGCGCAGGGCGCCCGGCCGGAATCCCTGCATCATTGCGCCAGGGCGGCGAGCGCACCGATGATCTCGTCCACGGTGCGCACCGACGCAACCAGGGCGACGGAGTTCGCCATGACCAGGTCGGCGTAGTCGAGTGGGACGCCGGTCACGGCGTCGGACGCCACGACAACCTGGTAGCCCAGGTTGACCGCTTCAATGCACAGGCCGAGCACGGCGATGTTCACCGAGACGCCGGTCACCACCAGCACCCGGACGCCCAGGGCCTGGAGCGTGGCGTGCAGCGGCGTCCCGGTGAACGGAGCCACCCCGTGACGGCGGGGCGAGACGTAGTCGGTAGTCTCGACGCCGAGCTCGGGGACCAGTTCGGTGGCCGCGGTGCCTTCGAGGAGATGTGCGGGCCGGCGCAGCACGGCCGTGTGCAGCGGGGTGTTGGCCAGGGTGCCGGCGCGATCGGCGCGGAATTCGGCCGTGCAGTGCACCACCGGGAGGCCGGCGGCCCGCACCGCGCCGAGGAGGCGTGCCGCTTGCGTCACGATGCCGCGCTGGGTGGCCGCCGCCGCCAGTTCGGGGAACGAGGCCAGGTCGCCCATGACGCCCCGTTGGAGTTCCATGGTGAGCGCGGCCAGGGGCGGGACGCCGGTGGCGCCGGCTCCGGCCTCGAGGCCACGGCCGGCGAGTAGGTCGGTCAGGTCAAGGGGCACTGCTGGACGCCGCGTCCCCCGCGGTCACGATGGCCGTGGCCCAGGTGTAGTCCGGCTTCCCGCTCGGTGAGCGCTCGACCGTCTCGACGACGTGGAGCCGGCGGGGCAGCTTGTAGCCGGCGATGGAGGTGCGGCAGTGCTCCTGGATGCTTTCGAGCGACGGGGCGGCGTGCCCCACGCGGGGCTGGATGATGGCAGCGACCGTCTGGCCCCAGCGCTCATCGGGCGCCCCGCACACGATGGCGTCCATCACGTCGGGGTGCGAGCGCACCGCCGACTCCACCTCCTCGGGGAAGATCTTCTCCCCGCCGGAGTTGATGACGATGGAGCCCCGTCCGAGAAGGGTGATGGAGCCGTCGGCCTCGACGGTGGCGAAGTCACCGGGCACGACGTAGCGGGTGCCCCGGATGGTGAGGAAGACCTCTGCCGTCTTCTTCGGGTCGTTGTAGTAGCCCACGGGGATATCGCCCGCACGCGCGATCTTGCCGATGACGCCGGAGCCCGGTTCGACCGGATCGAAGTTCTCGTCGAGCACCACCGTCTGGCCCATCACCGAAACGGTGGGGCCGCTCTTCATGGCGGTGTTCCCCGCCGAGATCACCGAGAGGCCGTTGTTGCCGCCTTCGGACGAACCGACGGCGTCGGTGATGACGATGTTGGGCAGCCGGGCGAAGAACTGGTCCTTCACCGGCGCGCTGAACAAGGCGGCCGACGACACGACCGAGAACAGTGAGGAGAGATCGTGCGCGGTGCCGGGATCATCGAGCGATTCGATCAGCGGCTTGCCCATGGCATCCCCGGTGATCATGATCGAATTGACCCCCTCCTTCTCCACCAGGTCCCACACCTCGTGGGGATCGAACTTGGCCATGAGCACGATTTTGCCGCCGACGAAGCTCCGCCCCATGACCCCCCACTGGGTGGCGCCGTGCATCAGGGGCGCCACCGGAAGATGGGTCATCGAGTCGCCCGCCCCGGCTGCGATGAGCTCGGCCGCGTCCACTATCCGGGTGTTCGTCATGGGGTGGGTGCCGCCGCCCAGGGCGTAGAAGACGTCCTCGTGGCGCCACACCACTCCCTTGGGCATTCCCGTGGTGCCCCCGGTGTAGAGGATGTAGAGGTCGTCGCCCGAGCGGGGGCCGAAATCGCGACTCGGTGACTCGGGCGCCAGGGCGTCCTCGTAAGCGAGGGCTTCGGCGGTGGGGTCGGAGGCGTCGGTGCCGTCCTCGACGACGAGGATGTGGCGCAGGCCGGGCAGCTCGGGGACGAGGGACGCGACCAGGGGGGAGAACTCGCGTTGGTGGACCAGGGCCGTGAGGTCGGCGTTGGTCATCAGGTAACGCAGCTCGTCCTTCACATAGCGGTAGTTGATGTTGATCCAGATCGCTCGCAGCTTGAAGACGGCCCACGCCGTCTCCACCCACTCCACACTGTTGTAGGCGTAAATGCCGACATGGTCGCCCGGGCCGATGCCCTGCCCCGCCAGGTGGTGGGCCAATTGGTTGGCCCTGGCCTCCATTTCGGCGTAGGTGCGGCGCACGCCGTTGGCGACCAGGTACTCGCGCTCGCCGAAGGCGTCCACGGCCGCCTCGAAGAGGTTGGCGAGATTCCACTCCATCGGGCGACGATTAGAACAGGTTCTCGTTCTGGTCGCAAGGTCCGAGGGCCCCGGGAAACCGGGTCAGTCGAACAGATCGGGGTCGCTACGGGAGATCTCGTCCCACAGCGGTTTGAACGAGAACCAGCCGGCCATGTGCGACGCCGTGCGATCACGCGTGTAACGGGCTCCCTCCGCGTCGATGTGCAGGGGCGTACCTGCTGCCTCGGCCAGGAGTTGGGCCTGGCAGGAGCGCTCCATGGTGATGAACCACCAGGCGGCCTCGTCGACCGTCTGCCCCACGGTGAACAGCCCGTGATTGCGGTGGATGGTGGCCTTGTGCGGTCCCAGCGCGGAGGCCAAGGCCTTGGCGGCCGCCTCCTCCAACACGATGGCACCCCCGCCTTCGGTGCAGACGGTGTGGTCCTCGAAGAACACGCAGGCATCCTGGGTGATCGGGTCCAGCAGGCGCCCCAGGGACGACCAGGCCTTGCCGTAGACGGAATGGGCGTGGGCGGCGGCGATCACATCTGGGCGCGCGGCGTGGACGGCCGAGTGGATGGCGAAGGCGGCCGGATTCACGGGGAGCGCGCCCTCGACGACCGCGCCGGTGTGGCTGACCAGGAGGAGATCGGAGACCCTGACGTGGCGGAAGCTCATCCCGAAGGGATTGACCCAGAAGTGGTCCGTCAGCTCGGGGTCACGGGACGTGATGTGCCCGGCCACACCCTCGGAGAACCCGAAGCGTCCGAACAGGCGCAAGGCACCGGCCAGACGCTGCTTGCGGTGCAGGCGCTCCTCCTCGACGGTGGCGAACGTGGGCGGGGTCAGCTCTATCAGGTCCTGCTGGCTCTCGAGGAGTGTGCGGGCGGGAGCGGTCACCGCTCCAAACTACCCTTCCGCCAGCCGGCGCAGGACGTGGGCTGCCGCGGCCGCGTCCCCGGGCCCACCTCGGGCCCGCAGGCGTTCGACGACGGCCAGCCGGTGGGCCTCGTCGACGTTCCCGCCGTACTTGAACTTCGCCTGCACGCCCGTGATGGCGATGGCGATGCCGAGGATGGAATGCAATTTGGCGGGGTGCGCCTCCGCCGGATCCGCCACCGGGAAGCCGGGCTGGATCGTGGCCAGCTGCCGGCGCAACACGGCGGCGACGCTGCCGGGCTCGACGCGCTCGCTCAGGACGGATGCGTCACCGTGCAGCTGCACGGCGCCGTAGTACGTGGTCGGGATGCCCAGGGTCGGGTCCTCTGCCTCGATGGCCTTCCAGGCCGACGGTATGAAGGCCCAGTCCGCGGCCACGCTCAGCAGCACCCGGGGGTTCTCCGCCAGGGCCTCGAAGATCGGGTTGGCGCGCACCAGGTGCAGGCGGACGGTGTCGCCCTCGAGGACGAATTGCGTCGGCACCACGACGGGCAGATCGCGGGAGCGCCCCGGGGCGATCAAATGGCCGAAGCTGTGCGCCTCCACGAAGGGCCGCCACTCGGACTCGCCGAGAGTGGCGTCAGCCGGGGCGACGTACATGCAAAGAGTGTGGCAGCTCGGGTCGCCCGCGGTCAGGGCGCCGAATCGAGCTCGTCGATCGATTCGGACCGGTGGCGGTTGTAGTCGACCTTGCCATTGGGGGACCGCCCGATGGTGTCGATCACGCGCACCCGGCGGGGGGCCTTGTAGCTGGCCAACCGATCCTTGACGTGCGCGATGAGCTCGGCCTCGGTGGGCCGGCCCGCTCCGGCGTCTGCGCCGTCGGCCAGCTCGATAACGGCCACGACCTGCTCGCCGTAGGTCGGGTGGGGGATGCCCACGGCGACGGCATCGAGCACCGCGTCATGGGTCTTGAGCACCTCTTCGACCTCTTCGGGGAAGATCTTCTCGCCACCCGAGTTGATGCAGACCGAGCCGCGGCCGAGCAGATGGATCGTCCCGTCCGCGTCGACCTGCGCGAAGTCGCCCGGGATGGAGTAGCGCACCCCGTCGATCACCCGGAACGTGCGGTCCGTCTTCTCGGCGTCCTTGTAGTAGCCGAGCGGGTTGCGGCCGCCGAGGGCGAGCACGCCGATCTCCTCGGAGCCCGGGTCCACCTCACCGCCCTCCTCGGTGAGCACCTTGACGTCGGGACCCAGGGTGAACTTCGCCGTGGTGGCGGCGTTGCCCGCACCGGAGACCGACATCCCCATGCCGAGCGCCTCCGATGAGCTGAAGGCGTCGACCAGCAGCATGGAGGGGTGGTGGGCGAGCAACTCCGTCTTGATCGACTCGCTCCACATGGCGCCGGAAGAGATCATCATCACCAGGGAGCTCAGGTCCCAGCGACCGGGCTGCGCATCGAGCGCGGTCAGCAACGGCCGCGAGAAGGGATCGCCCACAATGACGAGGCCGTTGACCTTTTCGCGCTCGACCGCGTCGAGCAGCTCCACCGGGTCGTACTTGCGGCTCTCGAGCAGCACGATCCGCCCACCCTCGGCCAGCACGGTATTGGTGGTGAACCATCCCGTCCCGTGCATGAGCGGGCAGGCCGGCAGGAGGGTGACAGTGCCCATGCCCGTATCGGAACCGGCGTCGGCCATGAGTGCGGCGCGCACCGCGTCGATCCCGCCATGCTCGGGGTAGTGACGGGTGCCCCCGGCGATGAGTTTGACGAAGAGATCGTCCTGGCGCCACATGACACCCTTGGGCATGCCGGTGGTGCCCCCGGTGTAGATCATGAGGAGGTCGTCGCCGCTGCGGCCCCAGGGGGCGACGGTGCGGGCGATGGCCGACTTGGACGCATCGTCGTAGGGGGTGGCCCAGTCCGGGCAGGGGCCGGAGCCATCGTCCACCCATAGCCAGCCCTTGATCCCGGGCACCCGCTCCAAGATCCCCTCGATCCGCTCCGTAAACGCGCCGTGGAAGACGACGGCGACCGCGTCGGCGTTGTTCCACAGGTAGCTGAGCTCGTCGTCGCCATAGCGGTAGTTGGTGTTGACCGGCACCAGGCCGACCTTGATGGCGGCGTAGCAGGCCTGGAGATACTCGGGGCAGTTGTAAAGGTAGACCGCCACCTTGTCCTGTTGGACCACGCCGAGATCGAGGAGGAACTGCGCGATCCCGTCTGCCCCCCGGTCGAGCTCTCGCCAGCTCACATGAAGGTTGCCCTGGGTCACGGCGATCGCGTCGGGCTGAATGTCGGCCACGGTCTCCCACACATCCCCGTAGTTCCAGTTCGTCATTGCACGCTCCAGTCTCTGTGCCTGTGTGCGGCGGCCAGCCTACGCTGCGCAGCGTGGATCTTGGACTGCCAGGGGAGGATGACCCGCGCCGGCGCCGCGTGCGGGAGTGGCTGGCGGCGCACCCGCATCCTTCCGGGCGCCAGCTGGCCGAAGCCGGCTACGTGGTGCCGCACTGGGCGCCCCCTTTCGGGCAGGACGCGGACCCCCTGACCCAGCTGATGATCGACGAGGAGCTGCGGGACGCCGGGGTCCGCCGCCCCGTCAACCCGATCGGCATCGGATGGGCCGGGCCGACCTTGCTCTACGCCGGCACCGCCGAGCAGAAGGAGCGGTGGCTGTGGCCGCTGTTGGCAGGGGAGGAATTCTGGTGCCAGCTGTTCTCCGAGCCCGAAGCAGGCTCGGACCTGGCGGCACTCGCGACCCGGGCTGTCCGCGACGGCGACGAGTGGGTCATCAACGGCCAGAAGGTCTGGAGTAGCTACGCCCACATCGCCCGATGGGGCATCCTCCTGGCGCGCACCGACCCGGGGGCCACGAAGCATGCCGGCATCTCCTACTTCGTATGCCCGATGGGCGCGCCGGGGTTGGAGATACGCCCTCTCATCGACATGACGGGTGAGCATGCCTTCAACGAGGTCTTCTTCACGGATGTCCGCATCCCCGCCGATCACCTCATCGGGGCGGAGCACGGCGGATGGGAATTAGCCAAGGTCACCTTGGGCAACGAGCGCGTCTCGCTCTCGGGGGAGGGGGCGCTGTGGGGCATGGGACCGACCGCCGACGATCTCGTGGGGTTGGTGCGCGCGGCGGGCGGGGCGCCCGAGGCAACGCTGCGTGACCGGCTGGTCTCGGTCTGGATGGAGAGCCAGATACTGCGCGTGCTGCGCTTGCGCACGGTTTCGGCCTTGTTGGCGGGCCGGGCGCCGGGAGCGGAGGCTTCGGTGCGCAAGGCCATCGCCGACGCGCACGGCCAGCACGTGATGAACCTGGCGCGGGACCTGGCGGGGCCTTTCGCCATGTTGCCGGCCACCGGCCCGGTGGGCGGGTGGGGGACGGGAGGCGCACCGATGGGCGGCGACCGCACGTGGTCACGCGGCTTCCTGTATGCGCCGGCGTTGACGGTGGGCGGGGGCACGGCCGAGGTGCAGCGCAACATCGTGGCGGAGAAGGTGTTGGGGCTGCCGCGCGATCCGTGAGCCGGAACCTCCCTGGTGTCGTGCGTCATGAGGCCGGTCGATGCTGCCCGCTGACGAAGACGACCTGCTTCCGTGCCCATCAGGAAATTCCCCAATTCCGTTCTGAGTATGATGTTGGCCATCGCCCGGCGACATTGGGCGCGGTGCGGGAGGGGGGGAAGCATGGACACCGCAGTGTCAATGCAGACGTGGTTTGAGCAGTCGAGGCCATTCTTCGCGTCTCTGTCAGACTTCGCAGGTGGCGATGCCCGACAAGAAGCGCTGGAGCTGCCGACGGCCGGTGCTGCCGATACGGCCGGCGGCCCGCTGAAGTCGCTGCAGCGGTGGATCGTCACCAACCCGTGTCCGGACAAGAAGTTGGGTGACCGGCTCAATCTGATGGTTGCCCGCTACGGCTACCTGGAGCTGGCCAGCGCGGCGGATCGGACGCCCCTGGACGACGAGGAGAGAGCTGCGCTCACCGAGCACCTCTGGGAGTCGATCGATGACGTCGTCGCGCGTATTGCAGAGGCCGAGCAGTTCGGGACTGGCCATAGCGCCGATCGCGACGAGAGCTGATCACCGGATCGTCTCGTGCCAAGAGGGACCACAGGCTCGACGACAGCGAACGCGGCGATACCCCTGTCGCACGAGCCCACCGCCGACTCCCCGGTAGCAGGCGATGTCGTGGATCACGGATCCGGGAAGGCGTGCGCGCCGCTGTCTCCCCCCTGGTTTGCTCCGGGCCTCCTGGGCCTCACCATCGCCGGAATCGCGCTGCGGATCGTCTATGCCGTCGTATGGCAGGACGGTAGGGCACTAAGTGGAGATCCGCGTTTTTACGAGAAGGTTGCGACGGAGATCTACCGGGGCCACGGCTATTCCCTCCCCTCCCTCGGGCGTGGGGCGCCGGTGCCGACAGCGCTGCACCCGCCGCTGTTTTCGACCGTGCTCGCATTTTTCGACGCACTGGGCCTCAGATCGCCGGACGACCACCGGATCGCTTTGGCCTTCGTCGCTTCGGCTGGAATCGTCGTCATGGGGTTCCTCGGAAGGAGGATCCTCGGTCCGACCATCGGTCTGACCGCCGCCGGCATCGCCGCCTTCGGCCCCTTATGGATCCAACCGAGCGGCCAAATTCTGAGCGAGAGCATCTACCTGGTCCTGATCCCCCTCGTGCTCCTGACGGCGCTCCGTTGCGTCGATCGGCCAAGCTACGGGAGATTCGCACTTGTTGGTGTGACCATAGGTCTGGCTGCCCTGACCCGTGGTGAGGCACTGACCCTGGTGGTGCTGCTCGGCATTCCGCTCGCTCTGATCGCCTCCCGCTCGTGGGGGAGCCGCCTTCGACTCGGGGTCGTTTTACTGGCCGGATTCGCCCTGATAGTGGGTCCCTGGCTCGGTCGCAATGAGGTCAAAATGGGTGGGTTCACCCTCTCGACCGATAGTGGGACCACCTTAGTGGGCGCCTACGACAATGCGACATTTTCGCCTGATAACCCCCTCTACGGGAGCTTCGACGGGGTCACGCAATTCGGCGCCGCAGCCGTGCTGGTGAAGTACGTCCCCCCGCCCGACCACGCCAAACACTGGACCGAGCTCACCTTGAGCAACGCGTTAGGCCACCTCGGGACCACCTACGCACGTCAACACCTCTCGGACCTACCCGGCGTGATGCTGGCGCGCGAAGGCCGCTTGTGGGGGGTATTCGACTCGGGGTCCGAGCTGACGGTGGACATTGCGGCGGACGGTGATGGAGTGCGCAGCGTCCAAATTGCCGGGCAGTACGTGAACTGGGTGCTCCTTCCGTTGGCGGTCGGTGGGGGCGTGGTCCTCTTCCGCCGGAAGCGACGAGACCTGGTCATTGTGGTGGCGCCCATTGTGGCAACGGGGATCTCCGCCGCCTTGACCTTCGGCAGCACGCGTTACCGCGCCTTGGCCGAGCCCTCTCTCGCGCTGCTGGCCGCTGTGGGTGCGGTGGTGCTCATCCAGGGTTTGTTGAAGACACGACGACGCAGAGTGACGATCCCCGACGCCGACCCGGCGCAAGTTGGCCCCTAAATATTCTAGGCCTCGAGCGGGCCGGCGTCGCCGAAGCCCTGCCGCACGCCTTGGCCGGCTCGGGCGATCAGCTTCTCGGGCTCGTAGAGCATGCGGTAGGCGTTGACGGCGTGATCACGTGAACGGTTCTTGAAGACACCCGCCAGCACCGCCGCGTCGTCGGACTCGTCCTCGTGCACGAANNTGGGACGCCTCGTGGGCGCAGACCTGGTCGATGGCGGCCTTGCCCGGCATCCCGAGGGCGACCACGATGTGGCACCCGTCGTTCTCGATCAGGCGCTTGCACTCGACGGCCAGGTCCTTGATCCCGGGCACAGTGCGCCGCACCACCTCGAACCTCGAGCCGAACCCGGGGCACGCCTCCAGCTCGTCGTAGGCCTCGGCTCCCATGTCGTAGCGGGCGAACATGGTGTCGACCACGCCAATTGTGTCCATGCACTCATTCTATGGCGAGATCCCGTCGGGAGTGTTTGCCTGCGGGACCGGCGGCGCCAATTCTACGGCGAACTCTGCTCGATGCCTCGCGTCGGGCGCAAGCGTGCTCTTGATCCAACCGACGATGGCGGCACCGCCGACCGCCGCCAGCACGGCGAGGGTCGGTTCGGCAGCGACGCGGAACCGGGTGTCCCCGTAGGTGAGTGCGACATTGAGGACGACGAGGACGACGGGCATGGCCAGGACCAGCAGGCGACGCCGGGAGCGGATGAAGAGAGTGGCCAATCCCACCAGCACGAAGGGCGTTGAGATCCAATAGAGCACCCCGCCGATCTGCTCGTAGGTCCTGTTTCGACCGCCGGAGACAGCCAAATCGAGTTGAAACCCCTGATTGCCGAGGCCCCAAGTGGATGCTTCTCGTGCCAGGACCACCCGCGGTAGGTCCCCGAGATGACTGCGCGCGAAGTTCTCCGAGAAGGTAGTGAGCGTGTGGTCGAGAGAGACCTCGGTCCACCCTGTCGCCGGGTCCGGCGGCTTCACACTTTTGAAGAAATAGGCCGCTATCGCGTCCGCACAAAAACCGCTGAACGAGCCAAATGTCGCGTTGTGAGGATCGAATGTTTCGTCGCAATAGGCACCGGCCAAGGTGACGCCCTCTTGATCCGACAACACGGCACCTCCAACCTGCACTTCGTTCCTGATCAGCCACGGCCCCAGCATCAGGCTGAGCCCGATTAAGAGGACAAGGGCGAGGAGGCCACGCTGCTTCCAGGGAACGGAGGCCAGCAGCACGACCGGAACACCCAGAAGGACGACGAGCGCGATCGCCTCGCTCCGAGTCAATACGGCGAGACCGATGACCACGCCGAAGATGACAAAACGCCAAGGGGTGGGCCTCTCCCAGCATCTGAGCGCAAGCAGGAGCACGAGGGGTATGAGAATCAGGTAGATGCTCTCGCTCATGAGGGTGCCGATCGGTTGGAGCCAGAATGGGTCGAGTGCGGCAATGCCCGCGGCAACCACGCCCACGCCCGGGCCTGCCACCCTCCGCCCCAAGAGCCCCATCACCAGCACAGCGGTGCATCCGACGACGGCCAGGGCAACGCGCTGCGCGGTGACAGAGGTGAGGCCGAGCAGGTCGAAGATCGACAGGAGAACCGGGAACAGCGGTGGGTGGGATGCAGTGGCAGCGAGATGTCCCGGATGGAGGACAGACGTCGAATCGAAACCCCTTCCGGCGGCCAGGTTGGCTCCGACCTGCCGGAAGAAGGTCGCGTCATTGGCGATTCTGGGAAAGCGCACCAGGCTGACGAAGAGGAGTCGAACGACGAGGCCCGCGGCCACGCACGCAACGAGCGTGGGGCGGAACCATGCGGAAGTCGACCCGGAAGGCGCGGCGTCCGGAAGAAATCCTGCCTGCTGTTGTTCGGTCGTCACACGTTCACTGCGCGAGGTGAGGAGTCGTCAGTTGTCGAACTGTGACGGCCGACTGGCAAAACTGGCGAGCGCGGCACCAGCGCGTTGAGCCCGTCGCCGCTGAGGAGGCGGCGCTCTTCGAGAAGTGCTCGTTCGGGGGCGGCAATCGTGGCGCGTTCGGGCGCCGAGAGGGAGGCCTGGGCCGGGGGAGGCGACGCGCTCGCCCGGAGCCTTAACGCGGTGATGGAAGGCACCCCGCAAACGGTAGTGGCAGGGTGCAATCCGCGGGAGGCCCGGCGTACGGCCGTGGCGCCAGGAACGGCACCACGGCCTCAGTGCTAGACCGGTTGGGCGCACAGCGGTCGAAGCGCGCCACCGGACGGGACACGAAAGGGGAAGCGATGGCCTGGGACTTTGCAACCGAGCCCGAGTTCGAGGAGAAGCTGGAGTGGATGCGCGCCTTCGTGCGTAGGGAGATCTTCCCCCTCGAGACGCTCTCGTTGACCTATGACCAGGTACGGGTGGCCATACGGCCCCTCCAGGAGCAGGTCAAGGCGCAAGAACTGTGGGCGGCGCACCTCCCGCCCGACCTCGGTGGCATGGGCTTCGGGCAGGTGCGGCTCGGCCTCATGCACGAGATCCTCGGCCAGTCCCCGCTGGCCCCCGTCGTCTTCGGCAACAACGCCCCGGACTCGGGGAACGCCGAGCTCCTGGCGATCGGCATCGCGAACTCCGGGGACGAGGAGCAACGCCGCACGTGGTTGCAGCCGCTCCTCGACGGCACGCTGCGCAGCGCGTTCTCCATGACCGAGCCGGCCACGGCAGGGTCCGACCCCACCCTGCTCAAGACCGCGGCGGTGCGCGACGGGGACGAGTACGTGCTCAACGGGCACAAGTGGTTCACGAGCAACGGGTCGGTCGCCGACTTCCTCATCGTGATGGCAGTGACCAACCCCGATGTCCACCCCTATCAGGGGTCGTCCATGCTGATCGTGCCCGCCGACACACCGGGCGTCGACATCGTGCGCGACGTGGCCACCATGGAGGACCCCCACACTCCCTATGGCCGGTTCGGGAACCACGCCGAGATCATCTACCGCGACGTGCGCGTCCCGGTCGCCAATCTGGTGGGCCGGGAGGGCGATGGCTTCCAGCTGGCCCAGCAGCGGCTCGGCCCCGGCCGTATCCACCATTGCATGCGCTGGCTGGGCCAGTCCCGCCGGGCCTTCGACATGCTCTGTGAGCGGGCCGTCTCGCGCTACGCCCATGGATCGGTGCTGGCCGAGAAGCAGACGATCCAGAACTGGGTCGCGGACTCGCTGGCCGAGATGCAGGCGGCCCGGCTCATGACGTTGCACGCGGCCTGGAAGATGGATCAGGAAGGGCAGGCTGCCGCCCGCGTCGAGATCGCCATGATCAAGTACTTCGGTGCCTCGGTGCTCTACAACGTCATCGATCGGGCGCTCCAGGTCCACGGCGCGCTCGGCTACTCATGCGATCTGCCGCTCGAGTCCATGTACCGGGCCGCCCGGGCGGCCCGGCTCTATGACGGGCCCGACGAGGTGCACCGCCAGACGGTCGCCCGCCGCGTCCTGAAGGGGTACGTGCCCACCGAGATCCCGACCGAGCACATCCCGACGCGGCGGGCCGACGCGCAGCGCCGTTTCGCCGACCTGCTCGACTCGTTGACGGTCGACGCCTAGCGCGCTCAGGATGTGAAGACGAGCCGCGCCTGCCGGACGCCGGCGATCACCGGGCTGGGCGTGCGCACGACCGGGCCGGCCGGCTCCAGCGTGGCGAAGCGGTCCAGTAGAAGGTTGAGCACGGTGCGGGCTTCGAGCCGGGCCAGCGCGGCCCCGAGGCAGAAGTGCGGCCCGAAGCCGAAGCTGAGTTGGGGGTTGGGATTGCGGTCGACGCGAAGCCGGTCGGCGTCGGGCCCGAACACCGATTCGTCACGGTTGGCCGAGGCGTAGAGCAACAGCACCGGATCGCCCTCGGCGATGGCCTGCCTGCCGATGGTGGTTGGGCGCGTGGCCGTGCGCATGAACGAGATCACGGGGGTGGTCCAGCGCAAGAGCTCCTCGACCGCGGTCGGCACCAGCGCGCGGTCCGCCCGCAGGGCCGCCCACTGCTTGGGGTGGTCGGCCAGAACCGCCAGGCCACCGGAGAGCAGATTGCGCGTGGTCTCGTTGCCCGCTACCAGCAGCTGGATCAAGAACATGGCGAGCTCTGCCTCGCTCAGCTGCCCGTCCTCGGGGCCGGCATCCTCGGGGCCTGGCCCGCGCTGAGAGCCACCTTCGGAGCGAGAGTGCGCGGTGGCCAGAACGGAGACCAGGTCGTCGGCAGGGGAGACCCGGCGCGCGTTGGCCACGCCGATCAGGTACTCCCACATCTCGCCCTGCAGACGCGCGCGCACCTCGGGGGGGTTGTCGCTCTCGCCGGGGATGACCGCCTCGGACCACTCGTAGAAGCGGGGCCACTGCTCCCCGTCGACGCCCAGCAGCTCACAGATGACCTGGAGTGGGAAGGGGATGGAGAGCGCCGGCACGATATCGACCGGCTCCCCGGAGTCGATGCGATCGATCAGGACCCGCGCCTTCTTGGTGACGCCGGCCTCCATGAGCCGCACCATCGATGGCTTGAAGCCGGGTTGGACCAAACGTCGGTAGCGCGTGTGTTGGGGCGGGTCGGTGTGCATCATGGTCGGCGGGGAGTCGTAGGTGCTGCCGATCTCGTCGACCAGGATCCCCCGTTCCGAGCAGAAGGTCTCGGGATCAGTGCCGATGGCAGCCACCTCGGGATGGGTGGAGACGGCCCAGAAGCCACGCCCGTGCCAGGCCACGGGATGCGTGCGGCGCAGCGCGGCATACAGCGCGAAGGGGTCGCCCGATTGGTACAGCGCGGGATCGGTCAGCTGCTCCACGTCGGGACGCACGGCTGTCACGGGTGCACGCCGATCACACGATGAGCCCGTTGGGCCGCGGATCGCCCTGGGCCTCGAGCAGCGCGAAGTACGCAGCGAGGATCCCCGGTCCGTCGGTCACCGATTCGACCGACCCATCGGGCGCCAGGTTCAGCAATGCCCCCTCAATGACGAAGCACACGTCCGTGTCCTCGGTGTTGTCGTCGGGCACGTGGAGCGTGTGGACCGAATTGGCGGCCTCGTAAAGGTAGGAGCCCGCCGTCACGTAAAAGTCGTACTCGAGGTAGTGCCAGCGTCCGGTTGACGTGTAGGCGTCCACCGACCCGGTGTGACGATGTGTCTGCAGGAGCACCCCGGGGCGGAAGCGGTTGAGGATGACCCAGGTGCCCCGCAGCGGATCGAAGCGCACCACCTTGAGGAGGGTGCCGATGCCGGTGTCCGCCCACGGTGCGTCCTCAGGGCTGACGAGGCGCACGACGTCCTTCTCTGCGGCACCCGAGGGTCCCGCGACACCTGCACTCGTATTGGTCAACGACATGGCATCCCCTTTCGCTTGTCGGTTCACGCTCCCACATCGGCCAGCAGCGCGGAGCCCCAGACGTCATTGAGCGCCGCCTCGAGCGCCGCAGCCGTGCGCAGCACGATCAGGTCTCCGTGCTGCGGACCGATGAGCTGCAGACCGACCGGCAGGCCGGCGTCCGTCAACCCGGCGCATACCGTGGCCGCCGGCGACCGGGTCATGTTGAACGGGTACGTGAAGTGCAGCCACTTGGGTG
The DNA here is from genome assembly GCA_003133545.1 of Acidimicrobiaceae bacterium. GTDB lineage: Bacteria > Actinomycetota > Acidimicrobiia > Acidimicrobiales > RAAP-2 > Bog-473. The sequence continues at coordinate 35,942 of PKYA01000052.1, forward strand.
TCACCTCGCCGTTGACGGTGCTCTGGCCGGTGCCGATGAACGGCGCCACGCCCGACGCGGTGGGGGTGACCAGAATGCGGGCCTGGTGGAACAAGTCGATCAGGGTCAGGTTCATGGCATGGAAGCGGTCGAAGACGCCGACCAATTGCTCGGCGGTGGTCGCCTGGGCGCCGTCGACGATGGCGCGCAGCACCGGGTCGATCTCCTGCCACCTCGGGTGGCGCATGAACGGCCGCATAGTACGCAGCTGGCAAGCTCCCATCAGGGTGAGGAAGTCGCCGACGGGGTCAGTTTCGAACACCGTCTCCACCTCAATGATCTCGGCCCCGAGCGAGGAGAGCAGCTCGACGGCCCGGACGCAGATGGCCAGCACCTCTGTGTCAACCGATGCGTACCCCAGCGTCGGGGCCCAGACCACGCGGACCGGGGCACGGGGATCGTCGAGTGCGGCCAGCCACGATGCCTCGGGACGCGGGAGGGAGCGCAAGTCCGAAGGGTCGGGCCCGACCGCGACGTCGAGGGCCACCACGACGTCGGCCAGGCGCCGCGCCATCGGGCCGTTGGTAGACAGGTCGAGCCACCCCGGAGCGGTGGGCCCTCCGCCCGGGACGCGCCCGAGGGAGGGCTTCATGCCCGAGAGCCCGCAGCAGGCCGACGGGATGCGGATGGAACCTCCCCCGTCGGAGCCGGTGGCCAGAGGCACCATGCCCGCGGCCAGTGCCGCTGCGGCCCCTCCCGAGGAGCCACCCGGGCCATGGGCCTGGTTGAACGGGTTGGCGGTGGGGCCGAACAGTGCGTTGGACGTGTTGGACGACCAGGCGAACTCGGGCATGTTGGTCTTGCCAACGACGACGCAGCCCGCCGCGCGTAAGCGGGCGACGAACGGGGAGTCGGTGGTGGCGATCGGCGCATCGGCCAACACCGCCGCTCCGTGGGTGGTGCGGAAGCCGATCGCATCGTGGTTGTCCTTGACGGCCAGCGGGATACCCGCCAGCGGACCGGGATCGCCACCCCCGGCCACCGCCGCATCGATCGCGGCGGCGTCCGCCAGTGCCCGTTCCTCGTCGACGGCGACGAAGGCGTTGTAGGTCGGATTGAGGGCTTCTATACGCGCCAGGGCCTGTGCGGTCAGCTCCCGAGCGCTGGTCTGGCGACTTCGGACCGCGTGGGCCAGGTCGGTGATCGAAGTGGTGCGAAAGTCCATGGACGCCGCGACGTGCTTACGGCGCCGTGGCCGGGGCCGGCGAGGCGGGTGGGGGCGCGGCACTCCGCGCACCGGGCGCACCGGGCGCCAGCCCCGCCAAGGTCTCGTCCAGCTCGGTGCCGAAAGGGATGACGGCGAGGGCAGGAACGGAGATGCCGTTGTCCATGTAGCGCTGGATGTGGGCGCGGCAGTCGCGCAGCGAGCCGTGGACGACCAGGTCGTCGACCACTTCGTCGGGGATGGCCGCCAGCGCGGCTTTGCGGTCGCCGGCTGCCCAGGCGTCCCACATGGGCTGGAGGGCGGGTCCGCGGCCCAGCCAGCGGTGGAACTCGGCGTAGGCGTGGACGTTCAGGTAGGCCGTGATCATGCGTCGACCGACCATGCGGGCCAGATCGGAGTCCTCCGAGGGGATCACGAAGATGCGGGCCACGACCTCCTTGCCGTGGCCGCCGGCCTGCTCGAGCTCGGCCACCGACGTGGCGACGTCCTCGGCGCTCAGCCAGTTGAGGATCACCCCGTCGGCCTCCTTGCCGGCCAGGTGCAGCATGCCGGGCCGCAGCGCGGCGAGATACAGCTGTGGCTGTTGCTCGGGGACACGGGCCAGGCGGAAGCCCTTGACCGAGAAGCCCTCGTAGGCTCCGGTGATCTTCTCGCCGGTGAGGGCCGACCGGAGGAAGCGCAGGGTGTCGCGCACCCGCCGGTACTGGTTCTCGAAGGCCAAGCCGTTCCAGCCGGCCACGATCACCTCGGAGGAGGCACCGAGCCCGAAGGCGAAACGGCCAGGTGCGGCGTCGGCGATGGAGGCGACACTCTGGGCCAGGAGGGCGGGGCCACGTGTGTAGGCCGGCGTGATCGCCACGCCCAGATTGAGTTCGGGCTCCCAGGCCGCCGCCAGCGTGAGGGGGGTGAAGCCGTCCGAGCCGTCGACCTCGGCCGACCACAGGTCGGTGTACCCGAGCGCGTGCAGTCGGGCGAACCACTCGCGGTGGGCATGGAGCGGGATGCCGTCGAAGGGGATCGTGATGCCGTACCGGGGGCCCGTCGACGGTTCGCTCATGCCTGCAGCCTCATTTCCCTGTCGCCGTCCTTGTCCCTGTCCTTTTCGCCGGTGCCAGTAACCGCGCTGGTGCCGTCGGCCTCGGGGTCCGACTGGTACTCGGCGTCGTCGAAAGCCAGGGCGAGTTCCGTCCGCTGCTCCTCCTCGTCAGAGGAGGGAACGTGTATCCCCCAACGTGCCATGCCCTCTTCCATGCGCCGGATCACCGTCTCGATCACCTCGACGCGCCCGTTGCGTTTGCTCTCGGACGAGATGACGTCCCAGGGTGCCAGCGGGCCGTCGGTCAGGCGGAGCATGTCGGAGACGGCATCGTCGTACTGCGGTCGCTTCTCCCGGTTGCGCCAGTCCTCATCGGTCAGCTTCCACGACTTGAGCGGGTCGTCACGCCGGCGTTCGAACCTCCGCAGCTGCTCCTCGTGCGACATGTGGAGCCAGAGCTTGATCACCACCATGCCCTCTTCGGCGAGCGAGTGCTCGAAGTCGTTGATCTCGTCGTAGGCCCGTAGCCACTGCACCTCGGTGGCCAGGTTCTCGACGCGTTCGACCAGCACGCGCCCGTACCAGCTGCGGTCGAAGATGGTCATGCCGCCCCAACCCGGCAGCGGGGGCCAGAAGCGCCACAGGAAGTGGTGGCGCAGCTCGTCGGGGGTGGGCGCGGCGAAAGGCGCGATGTGCACGTGGCGCGGGTCGAGGGGCTCGACCAGCCGCTTGATCGCCCCGCCCTTGCCGGCGGCATCCCACCCTTCGAAGACGATGCAGACAGGGGGGCCCAGCTTGCCCCCCGAAAGTTGTCCCCCGTTGATGAGCCGAAGGTGCAGCAGCCGGAGTTGCGCCTTGTGCAGGCGCTTGGCCTCCTCGTCCTTGGACATGCGCGCCATGAGGTCGGCGTCCGACAAGCGCGCGTAGTCCCGGTGACTCACGGCGCCCATTGAAGCCGATCCGGGCCCGGCGCGCAGGTCCCGTCCCCCATCCGGCCCACGGCGTCGACGACGTGGCGCACCAGGTCGCCCTCACCGGCGATGACCAGGAGCTCATGGTTCGACAGATGCGAGACCCGACCCACCTTCACCCCCGACGGGTCGTAGATCCCGATCCGGGCGCCGACGTAGCGTGCGGAATCGAACGCCAACGTCGCCACCTCCCTGCCCTCGCCGCACAGGGTCTCCAACTCCGCGACCCCCAGCCAGGACTCGTCGTTGTACGACAGCACCAGCAGCTCGCAGTCGACGCCGCGCACCGTCTGGCGCAGGGCATCGGGCATGGTCCGCTTCGAGTTGAACGCGCTGCGGGTGGAGGGGTCGCGCGCATCGATCCTCTTGCGGGCCACGCCGTACGGCTCGGGCGCATCCCAGGCCACCAACGTTTCCCACACGTGATAGTTGGTGAAGTAACGGTGCTGGTTGTACGGCGGGTCCAGGTAGGCGAGATCGAAGGGACCGAGAGTCGGCGCCACGACCGCGGCATCACCGCGCACCGCACGCCCCGCGCCGGAAAGGAGCTCCGGGACCCGCAGGACCAAGGGATTGGCCGAGCGCGGCGCCCACTGCTTCACGTACGCCATCTGGACGCCGGTGGTCGAGTCCACCCGGTCCGCCGCCTCGATGAGGCTGGTCAGGAGGAGCGGATAGAGGGGCGACCCCGCATAGCGGCGCTCGATGGCATCGCGGGCGGCATCTATGCGCGCCGCGTTGAACGGTTGGAAGAAGCGAGCCTCCTGGCTGAAGGTCCGGTGGACGTAGCCCTGGCGGCCCCGCAGGCGGTTCAGATGGTCAATGGCCACGTGCAGCGCGGTCATGTCGACGGCGGCGGCGTCGGTCTCGATGTAGCACTGGGCGAAGATGTGGGCATACCGCGCCGTGTCGACCGCCGTGACGGCCACCCCCTGCGTCTTGAAGGCCTGCGCCACGCGGGTCGTCCCGGTGAACAGGTCGAGCGCTGTGCGGGCGCCAGAAGCGGCGCAGAGCTGCGCCAGCACGGGGACGAGCCGTCGCTTGGACCCCAGGTACTTGATCACGGGAACACCCTACGATGGCCGCATGACGACAGAGGGGACCGCTGACGCGCACTGGGTGCGCTGGCACCGCAGCTACGAGGATCCCGACTCCCCGCTCTCGGCGCGCCTCCGTCTGGTGCAGGCAGGCGTGCGCCGGGTCCTTTACGACCATCTGCCCGGGCCCATCCGCGTGGCGAGCATGTGCGCCGGGCAGGGCCGGGACGTGATTGATGTGGTGGCTAGCCACGCGCGGCGCGCCGACGTGCGGGCTGTGCTGGTCGAGCTCGATCCCGGGCTGGTGGAATTCGCCTGTGCCCGCGCGGCGGCCGTCGGATTGGGTGACCTGATCGAGGTGGTCCAGGGCGACGCGGCGCTGGTCCGCTATTACTCGGACGTCCTCCCGGCCGACCTGGTGCTCGTGTGCGGCGTGTTCGGCAATATCAGCGAGACGGACATTCGGGCGACGGTGACGGCGCTGCCCTCGCTGTGTGCACCCGGCGCAACGGTCATCTGGACCCGGCACCGCCGCCCCCCGGATCTCACCCCGACCATCCGGGCCTGGTTCGCTGCCGCCGGGTTCGAGGAGGTGTCGTTCGACGCTCCCGAGCCCTACGTCCTCAGCGTCGGATGCCACCGGCTCCGCCCGGCGCCGGCGGATGAAGCCGTCGCACGCAGCACTGCCGCCGTCCCGGATGCCGCCACGCTGGACCGCCACTTGTTCGATTTCACCGGGGACGGTGCGCTGCCGGCCTGAGTTCGTGACGAATGTGGGATCTCCCGGAAACCCGCACGGCCCGCCGCTACGCTCGCGTCACCCGCAGTGCCGAGACGCCCAGGAGGCAGCCATGGACGAGACGATTCACGGGACGGTCATGCCGGTGCTGGAGCTCTCGCTCCAGCCGGGCGAGTCGGTCGTTTCCGAGGTGGGGGAGTTCAGCTGGATGACCGACGCCATACAGTTCACCACGGGAGCCGGCGGGGGAATGGGCGGCAAGGGGATCATGGGCGCGGTCAAGCGGGCCGTGGCCGGGAGCTCCATCCTCTTGACCACCTACACCGCCGAGGGCGGCGTGGGCTCCATCTCGTTCGCCTCCAAGTTGCCGGGCCACATCGTGCCGATCGACATCTCCCCGGGGAACGACTTCATGGTCCACCGCCACGGCTTCATGTGCGCCACGCCAGGCGTGGAGTTGGCGCTCGGCTTCCAGCAGTCCATCCGCGGCGGGATCTTCGGCGGCATGGGCTTCATTCTCCAGAAGCTGACCGGAACCGGGCGGGCCTGGATCGACCTCTCCGGAGAGGTGCTCGCCTTCGACCTGCAGCCCGGCCAGACCATGCGGGTGCACCCGGGCCACGTGGGCCTGTTCCAGGCCTCGGTGCAGTTCAGCGTGCAACGTGTGCCCGGACTGGTGAACCGCTACATGGGCGACGACGGCCACCACTTCGCCATGATGACCGGCCCGGGGCGAATTTGGCTGCAATCGATGCCGGTGGCCATCTTGGCCGGGGCCATTGAGCCCTTCCTGCCCGACAAGGGCAGGGGTGACGACGTCGCCGCCGGTGCCGCCGGCGGGCTGCTGGGCAACCTGCTGAAGTAGGGCGCCGCTCTCAGACGGGACCGGCCGAGGGCGCGGCCGGGTCGGGCTGGTTCCACTCGATCCACCCCATGCCCATCCGCCCGTCATCGAGTCCGTAGCGCACCATGGCCCGGGGGAAGCGGCTGATCCGGCCATCGTCGTCGTTGCGCAGGAGGACCGGACCGAAGGCAATTGGGGTGACGTCGATGGCCAGGTTCTGGACAGGGCTGCCATCGTCGCCCGTTCCGGCGGCGACGAGTATCCGCGCCGAGCGCGGGAGGCCGTGCGGCCCCACGTCCTCGCTGACCGAGAGACCGGTGATGGAGCGGACCCGAAATGGGGCACCTGCGGCACCGTCCGGCGCCTGGACGTAGCCCAAGGCCACCGGGAAGCCCGGCATGCGGATGTCGACCAGGTGGACGCGGGTGCCGTCATCGAGGCGCGCGGAGGACCAGCACCATCCGAAGGCCCACCAGTCGCGTACGCCCCACGAATGGTCGCGCTGTCCCTGCCCCTGGACGGCGAACGGGACGCCGCCGATGGAGACGGTGCCCGTCACCGTGCAGGGGATCTCATAGCGCGTGGTGACGTCGTAGTGGTAGGGCGTGCCGTCTGTCGTCCAGCTCAGATCGATGCCGAGCTCCACCTCCGCTCCTGACCCGTCCCCGTAGGCATCCTCGGGGCGCTCGAGGATCTGGGCCGGCGCCGAGGCCACGATGCGGAACTCCTGCAGGGGGCGGACCAGCTCGAGCTCTATGCGGGTCGGCCCCTCTTGCACCACCAGCGCGTCGCCGGCGGGCACGGGGAGGTGGTAGTTGACCGAGCAGACCCCCGGGCGGTCGGGACCGACGATCCAAGTCGTCCACCAGGCGACCTGACGGTTCGGGTAGAGGCCGAGCCGGATCCAGCCGCCGAGCGTGCCGTCCGCGCGCACGAAATCGGCGTAGTACGACTCGTTCCACAGGTCGTCGGCATCCGGCGGGTGCCTTCGTTCATCGTCGGGAGCGACGATGTGGGCAGGTGTCATAAGACGGGCGAGCTCCGGGGCGCCCGGTCGGAGTCGACGTCGTCGGGCCCGAGAGAACGTGTCCAACAGGCAAACTCGAGCAGAATGCCGTCGGGGTCCAAGAAGTAGACGCTGCGCATGAACACGCCCGGGTGGACCTCGGCGCTGATCCCGAACTCGCTGTCGTCGTGATTGGCTACCTCCGTACAGTCGATGCCGGCCGCCACCAGGCGGGCTCGGTACTCCTCGATCTTCTCCGGAGCGACGTCGAACGCCACGTGGTTCATGGAGCCGACGGCGCTGGTGAGATCTCCTTGATCCGGTCGCCCCTTGGGGGCGCTGATCCCCGGCACGCCATCGGGTGCCCCGGGGAACCAGAAGAAGGCCAGGCAGTCGCCACCGCCGCAGTCGAAGAAGAAATGCTGTCCCATTCCGGCCGGCAGAGCGATGGTCTTTACCAGTGGCATGCCCAGCACATTGGAGTAGAAGTCCACGGTGCGCGCCATGTCCCGGCAGACCAGTGCGAGGTGGTTGACTCCCCGCAACTCGAAACCCCCCTGCGACTCTAATTGCTGCGTTTTTGGCGCGGTCAACCGCGTCGCTGCGGTCGGTCGCGGCAATGTCGTCGTGGCGCGCGCCGCGGGCGTCGCCCGTGTCGGGGGGTCCCTGGGCGTGGCCATCGCGCGCTCCTCTCCGGTTCGCCTGCTCGGAGGTCGAACGGAGACAGGATAGGCGCGGTGCAATCCTCCGGGAGGCTTCGGCCGTATTTCCAGCGACCCGAGGAAAGGACACCACGACATGGAAGAGCGGATGGAGCGGAGACGGAGGAGCGGCGCGGTGCGGTTGGCCGGCGGCACACTGGCTGTCATCACATTGGGCGGGGGTGCCCTTGTGGCAGCGACGCTGCCGTTCTCCGTACCGGCTTCGGCCAAGAGCTCCCTGTTGGGCAAGACGCTGACCATCAGAACCGCGCACGTGGCGAGTCTCGGCACGGTCCTGGCGAGCGCCTCTGGCCAGACGCTGTATCACTACACGTCGGACCCCGTCGGGAAGGTCACGTGCACCGGCGCCTGCGCCAAGGTGTGGCCGCCGTTGCTGCTGCCCAAGGGCGTGACGAAGGTAAAAGCACCGCACGGTGTCAAGGGTCTTTCTGCGATCCGCATGGCGGATGGCCGAAGCCAGGTGTTCTTCCACGACGAGGCGCTCTACACCTTCGTCAGTGACACCAAGAAGGGCGAGGCCAAGGGGCAGGGAGTCGGGAACGTCTGGTTCGCCTGCCTGGCCGACGGCAAGTCCTCCGCGGCGCACCCATCGACGGCCACCTCCAGCACGACCGGTGCCGGCACCGGGATGTCGGGCAGTGGGGTCGGAGCTGCGGTGAAGACCTCGAGCTCCTCCGCGAACACGTCCAAGAGCTCGAAGGCAAATGGCTCGACGCCATCCCCGACGACGCCGAACACCATGCCGACGTCCGGCACCATGTCGACGTCCGGCACCATGTCGACGACCGGCACAATGTCGACGACCGGCACCATGCCGACGACGCAGCCGGTGAGCAAGTCGTCCCCCGACTCGCCCCCCACGGATCCCAGCCCTCCGACCCCGCCGCCGACGACAACGACCCAACCGCCCACGACGACGACGCAACCCCCGACGAGCGGGGTCTCCTACTAGAAGAACCACTCGCCCGGTGGGCGGACATGGGCGCGGCGGCCAAGCAGGGGTGGCACCACGAGGAGAGCGCCACCCGGTAGCCACCCGTAGAGGACCCGCCGCACGGCCCGGTGCAGCGGTATCGTCACCCATGCCTGCAACCGATCCGGCGATGGGGCGGCGCGCCTTTCTGCGACGTGCCGGCACCGCGTCAGCGGCAGTGGGGGCGACCGCCCTGGTCGGCGTGACGGGGGCGTGCGCGTCCGCCGTCAACCCCTCTCGATCTAAAGACGCTTCCAAGGGCACCACGCGCAGGCCCGGTCGGTCCGGCCCGGCTGCGGGTCACCCGAGGTGGAGCGTTCTGGCCGGGATGCTGAGCGGGTCCCTGGTGCTCCCCGGCGAGGCGGCCTATGCCGACAGCGCGCTCCTTTACAACGAAGTGCTCTCTCCGAGCCCGGCCGCAGTCGCCTACTGCGCGACCGCCGTCGACGTGCAGCGCTGCGTGGCTTTCGCCCGGGCGCACGGCGTGAGGGTGGCTGCCCGTTCCGGTGGCCATAGCTACGCCGGCTACTCATCGTGCCCTGGCTTGGTCGTCGATGTGTCATCCCTGAACCGTGTCGTCGTCGCAACTGACGGGCGCCATGCCACTGTGGGCGCCGGCGCGCAGTTGATCGACGTCTACAGCGCATTGGCGTCGGCCGGGTTGCTCGTCCCGGGGGGCTCGTGCCCTACCGTGGGAATTGCCGGGCTCGCCCTCGGTGGGGGGATCGGTGTGTTCGCACGGGCGTACGGGATGACGTGCGACAACATCGCTGCGCTGGACATCGTGACGGCAGAGGGGTCACTGCGCACCTGCTCCCCGCACAGCCATAGTGACCTCTATTGGGCCAGCCAGGGGGGCGGCGGCGGCAATTTCGGCGTGGTGACGTCCTTCACGTTCACCGTGCACCCCATTCCGGCCGTGACGCTCTTCACGCTCGAATGGCCCTGGGGGGCGGCGGCGTCGGTCCTCGAGGCATGGTTGCGCTGGATGCCCGGCACTCCCCACGAGCTGTGGTCCAACTGCCAACTTGCGTCGAATGGTGCCTCCGGCGGCGGGTTCCTCAAGGTGACGGGCGTCTTCGCCGGGCCCACCTCCGCCTGCGCCAGCGCCCTGGCTCCGCTCCTCGCCGCCGTGGGCGCGGCGCCGACCTACCAATTCGTCGGGCCGGAGGACTACATGCGGGCCGTGCTGATCGAAGCGGGATGCGAAGGAATGACCGTGGCGCAGTGCCATCTCCCGCGCAATCCCGGCGGGACATTGTCGCGGTCGGCCTTTAGCGCGAAGTCCACCTTCGTGAATGCGCCGATCCCGGTCGCCGGGTCGATGGCGCTGATCGACGCCGTGGACGCGCTGGCGGCGGACGTCCCCGGCGTGGGGGGCGGCATTGTCTTCGACGGCTACGGAGGAGTGATCAATCAGGTGCCGGCCGCCGGCACCGCGTTCGTGCACCGCGACGCCATCGCGTGCGCTCAGTACTCGGTCAGCTATGCCAGTGCGATGCCGGCCCCCTCCGTTGTCGCCGCGGCGCGGAATTGGTTGGGTCAGACTCAAAGCGCGTTGGCCCCCTACGCCCGGGGCTCGTACCAGAATTACATCGACCCGACACTTCCCGACTGGGCCCAGGCCTACTACGGGTCCAACCTGCCGCGCCTCAGGAAGGTGAAGGGGGTCTACGACCCTGACGACTTCTTTCGCTTCGCCCAGTCCGTGCCGTTGCCTGCCTGAGGCCTGGTCCCGGCTCTACGACGGTGCTGGGGCGGGCGCTGGGGCGGGCGCTGGGTCTTCCACCAGGTCAGGGGCTACAATCCGGGCGATGACCATGGAGCCGGCCAACGAAGAGGGTGGCGACGCCTTTGATCTCTCGATGGCCATTTCCTCCCTGCAGTCCAACAGCACCGACTCGCGCATCATGCTCAAGCTGCTCGTGGCACAACTCTCCGAGGTGCTGGGCAATCGCATCGCGGTCGAACGCGCCGGAGGACGGTTCCGCAAGTCCGAGGAGATCAAATCCGTGGAGATCATCCTTGGAGATGACACCCTGCGAGCGGATGTCGATGGCGCCACGGTACGGTGCAGTATCGGTCACGCCTCTGGCGGTATCCGCATCCGAAGTGAACAGGTGGGTATGGATGCCTGGCTCACCCGCCTCCTCACCATATTGCACAACGAAGCGTCCCACAGCGAGCAAACCCGTCTCGCCCTAGAGAACATCGTGATCGGAGAATCATCGTGACGCAGCCGCAGGATCTACCCAAGGACGCGGCGCATCGCCTCGAAGAGCTGGAACACGGGCTCTTCACGTCTGACCTGTCGGTGAACGAATTCCTGCTCGTGAAGGAAGCCGGGTTCCATCCTCTCGGCTTCGTCATGGGATCGTCCATCTACCACATCGGTCTGCAGACCCGGAAGTGGGGGGAGAGCCAGGAGCTCACGAAGCTCACCGAGGCCATGTACACCGCCCGCGAACTGGCTATGAACCGCATGGAAGAGGAGGCGACCGAGCTGGGGGCCGACGGCGTGGTCGGTGTCCGGCTCGATGTGAACTACTACGAGTGGGGGAGCGACTCGGCCGAGTTCATCGCGTTCGGCACGGCGGTGAAGGCCGAAAACGGCCAGTCCTATCGCAACGCCCAGGGGAAGCCGTTCACCTCCGATCTTTCGGGCCAGGACTTTTGGACTCTGATGCAGACCGGTCATGTGCCCCAGGGGCTGGTCATGGGGACGTGCGTGTACCACATCGCGCACCGCAAGCTCACCCAGGCGCTCGGCTCGGTGGGGCAGAACGTCGAGTTGCCCAACTTCACCCAGGCGCTCTACGAGGCACGGGAGCTGGCGATGACCCGCATGCAAGATGAAGCGGGGCAGCTCAACGCCAGTGGGATCGTCGGCGTCCGGCTCGAAGAGAAATCGCATCAATGGGGATCGCATACCATCGAATTCCTGGCCCTGGGTACGGCGGTCACCAAGACAACCGGCGAGGTCACGCTCCCCAAGCCGATCACGATCATCTCGCTCGACAACTGATGAGCGACGCGTCCGCCGATTTACCCGAAGCCGCTGTTCGCCGACTCGATTCGGCGGCGTTCTCGTCCGGGCTCACGGTGCCGGACTTCGCGGCGTGTCTCGAGCTCGGTCTCCAACCGCTCGCGCTGGTGCAGGGGTTCTGCGTCATGAGTTGGCGCTGGTACGGGGCGGGCTCGGCCTATATGCGAGGGATGAACCCCTACGCCCCCGGTGGGCAGGTCCAGGGGGCCTATGCGGAGACGTACCGGTGCCCGCATGGGTTCGTGTCCGCCGAACACCGGATGTGGGGTCAGAACCTGGAGCAGACCTGGGTCGAATCCGCGTGGGCGCAGGGATACGGCACTTCGTACAACCGGATGCTCGAGGAGGCGGCGTCGCTGGGGGCCCACGGGGTGATCGGTGTGGCCGACCGGGTGGCCGAACTGGCCGACACCGGGACGGTCGAGTTCCACTTCCTGGGAACGGCGGTCAAGGTCATGGATGGCCCACCTCCTCTGGGCGGCGTTCCGTGGACCACGTACCTGGCAGGGCAGCGGCTGACCAAATCGATCGAGGCGGGGTTCATGCCGGTTGCCGTGGTGGCGGCGATGGCCTCGGTGCGGGTGTGGGCCTATTGCATGACCGAGTACCTGATGGAGGGCAGCAGGGGCTGGGGTGGCCCCACATCGCCGCAGCAGGTCGAGCAGGTGAGCAAGGCCCACATGGCGTCGCGCCAGTTGGCTCGCAAGCACGTGCGCGAACAACTGGCGGGGGACACGCTGCACGGCGCCCGGATCGACGTGGTGAAGCGCGAACTCGCACAGGGCGACGAGGTCATCGACTGCACCCTGCGCGGGAATCGGATGCGCCGCTTCAAGGATTTTGACGTGGTCCCGCCTCCCCGGCCCACGGTGAGGCTGGGATGACGGACATTCCGGCCGTCGACGTCAGGGCCGAGATGCTCAGCGGTGCAAAATCGTTGACCGTCGCCGCAGCGCCCACCAAGTCACGCGGCGTGACGTCGGACTTGTCCATTGACGAGGCTCTCCTTCTCCATGCGGCCGGTTGGGAGCCGGTAGACCTGGTCTGTGGGGTGTCCGTCGTCTCGGTGCCCATGGGTGTGTGGAATTGGGGGCAGGGCGAAATCACGTCAGCCGCGGCGGGGCACAACGCAGCCGTGAGGGAGGCGTCCGCCGAGCTGCGCAACGAGTGCGTCAAGGTCCAGGGCCACGGCGTCGTCGGCGTGCGCGTCGACGTGGAGGTGCACCCTCATCACATCGATGTGGAGCTGACGGGGACGGCGGTGCGGCCGGTCAATCAGGGCGCGCATCCCGCGGTTCCCGCTTCCCCGTTCATCTCCGATCTCTCGGCACGTGACTTCACCTTGCTCGCGGGCGCGGGATGGATGCCCGTCGGACTGGCCTTCGGCGCCAGCTTCGTCTATGCCCCGCGGCGGTCCGCTGGGGACACCATGCGACAGAAGACGCAGAACATAGAGCTCACCAATTTCACCGAGGCGATGTATGCGGCCCGAGAATCGGCCATGGAGCGGATGCAGCAGTCCGCGCTCGACGTCCACGGTCAGGGCGTGGTCGAGGTCAAGGTGACCGAAGGTCCGATGCATTTCGCCCGCCACGCGGTGGGTTTCACGGCCTGGGGCACGGCGGTGCGCCTGGTCGCCGACGCCCACCAATTCGTGCAGCCACAGGTCATCCTCCCTCTGGACGACAAAATCGTGGCCTTCGAGGCACAGAGCCTCCGGGGAGCGTAAGGCCCATGAACTGGCAGGCCTGGGCGAGGACATTCGAGAGCGTCGAGGGTCCGGACGCCTTCGCCGGGCTCTTCGCTCCTGGCGGCGTCTTCTGTGATCCGGTGACGCCGTGGACGACGGACGTGCGCAAGGTGGCCAGCGACACCGACCAGATCTTCCCCGACTGGGCGCAGCGGATCGATGTCATCCGGGGCGGCGAGGACTGGGCCGTCTTCGAATGGACGGGCACCGGCACCTTCCAACAACAGGGCACCGCGGGCATTCCCATCATCATGCAGGGCGCTACCGTCATAGCCGTCGACGGGGACGGCAAGGTGACGTCGTGGCGGGACTACCTCGACACCAACGAGCCGATGGGCCAGATACAGGCCGGCCTCAAGGGTTAGGTCGAACCTCGGGGGCCGGCACGTCCAAAGGGACGGGCACCGATTCCCCGCGCCGCCGGCATCAGCGGAAATCGAAGGCAACCTTGACGGCGCCGCTCTGTTCTTGCGTGGCCAGCGCCACGAAGGCGTCGCGCCATTGCTCGAGTCGGAAGGTGTGGGTCAGCATCGCGCGCAGATCGATCCGGCCGTCCTCCACCAGGTGCAGGTACTGCTCGATTCCGTGCCGCCGCACGCCGTCGACCTCTTCGATCCCGAAGGCGTTGGAGCCCACCCACGAGATCTCCTTGAAGTACAGCGGGCTCCACTCCCAGCGCGCGGGTGCATTCACCCCGCTCTTGACCATGGTGCCGCGAGCCTTGAGGAGCCGGACCCCCACTTCGGCCGTCTCCGTGCTCCCGACGGTGTCGTAGACGACGTCGAAGCCACCGGGGTGCGCCATGGGGAGAGCCCCCTCCACCCGCTGCAGCACGCCCCCTGACCACGCCGCTGCTGTTTCGAGCAGATCCTCGCGGGGGAAGGGGTGGGCAACCGTCGCCCCCAGTTGCTGGGCCAAGGCCGCCTGGGCCGGGAAACGCGCCACGACCATGACCTCGACGTCGGGATACAAGGCGCGCAGAATGGCGGTGGCCGTCGTGCCCAGTGCCCCGCCGCCGTAGACGAGCACTTTGCCACCCGATGGGGGCGGATGACGGGTGACCGAATGCAGGGAGACGGCAAAGGGGTCGGCCAGTACGGCGAGCTCATCGCTGATGGTGTCGGGAACGGGGAACAGCATGGACTCGTGGGCGGGCAGGTACTCGGCGAAGCCTCCGGGGGCATCCCGCGACGTACCGGTGTGAATGCCCGGTGCCAACGGCCCGCGGGCGAAGTGCCAGCACAGACTCAAGTCCCCGTCCTGGCAGGCGCCGCACCGCGGCTCGATGCCTCGGGGCTCGCAGGACAACCAAGGATTCAGGACAACCCGCTGGCCGACCTCGAGGCGAGAGACCCCGGGCCCGACCTCTGCCACTTGGGCGACGACCTCGTGCCCGAGCACGGTGGGGAAGGAGAAGAACCCGTTCATGGGGCTGTCGGTGAAGCCCTCCCCGTATTCGGCGAAGACCTGCTTGGCATCCGATCCGCAGATACCGGTGAGCCGTGTCCTGGCCATCACCCAGCCGTCCCGCGAGGGTCGCGGCTCCTCGAGCTCCTGCAGTCGCATCGGCACGCGGGAGAGGCCGGCCAGAAGCGGGTTCTGATCGTCGGGCGGAATCCACGGCTCGGGAGTGACCCCGTAGGCGAGCCCCCGCATCAGTTCGTCCCGCAGTTGCCGTTGGAATTGTCGGTACAGATGTGCAGGTGGCCCAGAGTGGCCACCAGGATCACCCCGACGATGAAGAGCCCGATGAGGCAGAAGCCCACGATGATCCCGGCCAAGGCCATGCCGTCCCCTCCCAGCGTCCCATTCGACCTCCGGATCCGTCCTCGGGCCACGAATCCGAAGATGATGCCCAGGACGCAGGGCAAGCCGAACAAGAACGGGATGATGCCGGCGATGGAGCAGACGAGCGACGCGATCGCCAGGCCATTGTTCTGGGGAGATTGGACGGGGAAGCCCGGTGGCATCGGGTACGTATAAGGCTGTGCCGCCGGGTACGGAGAAGGCTGGGCCGCGGGGTACCCGTAGGCGTAGGGGATCTGCGCCACTTGTGGGGACGACCCGGCCCAGGCCTCGGGCGGGTACCACTTCCCGTCCGAGGCCAACCACCATCCGTCACCCTGCGAAACGTCGCTCAAATCTCACCGCTATCCGCGCGCACCTTTGCTTGTTTCGGGGAGCATAAGGCCTCGGCCCGCCGCCGCCCTTGTGGCCGGTCACCCGCTCCCGGCTCTCACGGAAGGTACGGACAGTGCCGGCACCCGGACTCACAGCAGGTTCCCCTGGCTTCGAGATACGCCGCCGTCAGCACGGAAAGTCCCGTGACGGGATCGATGTAGCTCATCGATCCCCGGCGGAGCGCTCTCGAATGCGCGCGCACTATCTCGTCGAAGGCCGGATCAGAGGGCGGCAGCCGGTCCCGGTGCGGTGCAGTGAGAGGGCGATCGGCGCCGTCGTTCCCGCCCGGGGCCGGTGGTCGGCTCAAGCGGTCAGCGTGCTCGCTTGACGGCCTTCCGAGCCGGCGCGCTGCGCACCGCCTTCTTGGCCGGCGCACGGCGCACGGCCTTGCGGGCGGCCGGGGCCTTCTTGGTGCTGCGCACGGCCTTCTTCGCCGCGGGAGCCCTCTTGGCCGGCGCCTTGGCGACCGTCGCCCTAACCGGGGCTACGGCCGTGGACTTGCCGGCCGCGGCAACGGCAGCGTTGTCGATGGGGAAGGCGCCCTTCTTCAGCCTTGGGGCAGTGGACGGGGCCAGCACGGCATCCTTGAACGCCTTCACCGGCGTGATGCGTGCCTTCTTGGAGGCCTTGATCCGGATGGACTCACCGGTGGCGGGGTTGCGCCCCATGCGAGCGGCCCGGTCTACCTTGACGAATTTGGCAAAGCCAGGAATGGCTACCGGTTCGCCCTTCGACACGACGGCGGTCACCACATCGGTGAATCCGTCGAGTACGGCTGCCACCGTACGGAGCTCAATATCGGCCTGTACCGCTACTGCTTTGGCTAGTTCTCGTTTGTTCATGTTGACATTCTGGCCGAACTACACACCGTTGTGCACGTTTTGTCGTATTCGACCCGTCTGTCGTGCCTCCATGGAGCACCATTCGTGGCGTAATTTCGAGCGTCGCGGTCGCGAGGGCGCCGCGCTCATGGGCGAGCGCGGCCGCTCCTTTCCTGTCATTTTGTCCCCCGTGCGCGGTTGGGGGAACCAAACCGTCAACCGGTGATGCAACTCACTGGCTGAGCGCGAACCCCACGTAGCCGCCATCCGCCACCTGTTGGCATTGCTCGGCATAGGGCGGGAACCCGGGACAGGGCATGAACACACGGGGCTTGCCTGGCACATTGGCGCCCAAATACCAAGAGTTGCAGGTCGGGAACAGGGTGACCCCGGCGATCGCATTGACGTATTCCACCCACTCGGACTGTGCCGCTTCGGTGGCCTCAATGCACTGGTAGGCGTTTTGGCGCAGATAGGCGACGCATCGGGAGATCCAGTCCACATGCTGTTCGATCGACACGATCATGTTGGTGAGCACCGATGGGCTGCCGGGTCCCGTGATGGTGAACAGGTTCGGGAAACCCACCACCCCGAGTCCGAGATAGGAGTGCGGCCCGGCCGCCCAGGCTTCCCTCAGGCTGACACCGTCGCGCCCGCAGATGTTGATGCGCAGCAGCGCACCGGTCATGGCGTCGAATCCGGTGGCATAAATGATGGCGTCAAGCTCGTAGTGGGTAGCGGTCGTCGTGATACCCGTGGGAGTGACGGCTTCGATCGGGGTCTCGCGCAAGTCCACCAACCGGACGTTCTGACGGTTGAAGGTGGCGTAGTACTCAGTGTCCACGCACATCCGCTTGCAGCCGATGACCTGGTCAGGGCACAGAATCTCGGCCGTGCGCGGGTCGCGGACGATCTCGCGAATGCGCTCCCGCACGTATCCGGCCGCCGTGTCATTGGCCTTGGGATCGAAGAGCAGGTCGGAAAACGATCCGAGGAACGAGAGCCCGCCCTCCTTCCAACGCGCCGCATACTCGGCCTGGCGCTCTTCAGCCGAGACCTCGAGGGCCTGGCGTTCCGACATCGGCAGCGTCCCCCCGATGGCGCTGAAACTCTGGCTGTTGGCCGCCCGGAAGGCGGCATAGTGCGCTTTGATCTCCTTTTGCTCCGATGGATCGAGCGGACCGTTCCATGCGGGTACCGAGTACGTGGCCGTGCGTTGGAACACGACGAGGTCGCGTGCCTCTTGCGCGATGACCGGAATGGACTGCACAGCCGAGGAACCGGTTCCGATTACCCCGACACGCTGTCCCGTGAAATCAACCTTGGCATGGGGCCAGCGCCCGGTGTGGTACGTCGGACCGGTGAAGGAGCTTGCTCCCGCGATGTCGGGGGTATTGGCTGCAGAGAGACAGCCTGTGGCCATGATGACGAACTGCGCGGAGAGCGCGTCGCCTGACTCCGTGCGGACCGTCCATCGACGAGTGGCATCGTCGAAGACGGCGTCGGTCACCCGCGTGTCGAATTGGATGTCCGGGCGCAAGCCGAATCGATCGGTGACGTGATTGAGATAACTCAGGATCTCCGGTTGCGACGCATAGCGCTCGCTCCATTCCCACTCCTGCTGGAGTTCATCGGAGAATTGGTAGGAATACTGCATGCTCTCCACGTCGCAGCGTGCGCCGGGGTAGCGATTCCAGTACCACGTACCACCCACGTCGCCGCCCGCCTCGAGCACCCGCGCGGTGAGCCCGAGCTCGCGCACGCGGTGCAGCATGTACAGGCCGGCGAAGCCGGCCCCCACGATCACTACGTCGACATCCTGGCGGCCTTCGGTCACCCAACCCCCATTGGCACCTGAACGATCGCAAAGTAGCACGCCCTCCCCGGACCGCTTGGGGGGCACCGCTCACCCCGGGGCGAACGCGGCCAGGTACAGGTCCCGGAACAGTGCGGTCATTTCTCCCATCTGGTAGCGCGCCTGTAGTCCGCTCGGGTTGGGGAGCAACCACACCCGTGCCGCCCCGAGCACTTCGCTTTGCTCGCCGATGGCCGCTCTCGGGCGTCCAAACGCCGTGCGGTAGGCCTGGAGCCCGAGCACGGCGACAAAACGTGGGCGGAGCTCCTGCACCTTTTCCTCGAGCCGACCGGGCGCGCCCCGCAGCTCTTCTGTGCTCAGCTCGCTGGCTGCCGCAGTCACCCGTTCCACCAGGTTCGTGATGCCGATGCCGAGTGCAGGCAGAGAACCCTGCTCGGACGGTGCCAGGACAGAACTGGTGAACCCGGCGGCGTGGAGGACTCTCCAGAATCGGTTTCCGGGCCGGGCAAAGTGCAGACCCAGCTCTCCCGACAGCGTTCCCGGATTGATCCCACAGAAGAGGACGCGCAGATCGGGTCCCACCAGATCCGGCACGGTGGTCATGGGATCAGGCATGTGGGGTACCGTCAGCCGGTCGCGTCCGCACGCCCGGTTTGCGGACGACGACGGTCCCGCCGGGGCGCACGCGGACCTGGCACGCCAAGCGCCGGGGCGGACCGTTGCGGCGGGGCAACGAGCGCAGCCGCGCTGCTTCCACCGGTCCGGCTGCGGACAGCAATTCGGAGCCCGCGAGCACCTCCATGGCGCAGACGCCGCATTCGGCCTGACCCCAGCACGTGGTGGGCCACTGGTAGCCCGCACGCCAGGCTGCCTGGATGACGGACTCACCTTCGCGCACCTCGAAGCGGGCCCCACCCGGCTCCACGGTGACCTCACTCGTCTCTCGCAATGGGTCCGGGCTGGACATGGGGGAGAAGGACGGGCCCACCCCTACCGCGAGCGGGCGATGTACCGGTCTACCTCGTAGTGGAGGTTGGCGATGGCCCCTTCCCATTCCGTCGCGAGGCGCATCTGCCGGAAGCTGTCCGAGTGGATCCCCCGCTGTTGGCGCTCCATGTTGCTGAAGTCCTGCCGGGGGATCAAACCCCAGTTCTCTTCGTCATCCTGGGCGAAGCGGCCCAGGAGCTCGGCCCGACCGGGTTCTTGTCCCTTCGGATAGAGGGTCAATGACCAGACCTCGAAGCGGCATTTTTCGGGGTTGTCCTCGTAGGGTCGGCAGCGATAGCTCAGCGCGTTCCCGTACTGGGGAAGTACGAAGAAATTGGGGAACAAGAACACCTCGCCGCCCCATTGGATCATCTGCTCCGGCGACAGCTGGGGGAGAGGGATGCCCGCGCCGGCGGCGTACTCGTAGAGCGCCCCAATGGCGACTGGAATGGCGTTGGCTTGGGCGTCAGGCCGGTTCCGGATGCCTTCGAAGACCCGGACGTCGCGTTCGAGGGTCATGGCGTCCTGGCCTTCCCACAGCATCCGGGCGGCCTCGATGAACGTGTCGGGGCTCATGGAGTGGCCCGACGGTTTTGTGAAGAACCGGGAGTGCCCGTGCTCGAAGGTCTCATAGGAGAGTGAGCCCGCATCCCACGCCTCCCCGAGGCCCATCGTCAGCTGGGAGTGCGTCCGCATGGTGTGATAGCCCTCGAGGAACGCCTCCATGGCCAACTTCCAGTTGACGTCGAGGATGACCTCCTTCCACCACCAGACCCGCATGTCGGCGAAGCCCAGGGGATCGAGGATGGAGGCGGCCGGCGCCAGCATCTCGTGCAGCGGTGCGGCCTCGGGGTCCAAGTTGATCCAGACACAACCCCCCCACACATCGGAGAGGCACTCGTCGAGCTTGATGTCGTCGGGCTTCAGGCACTCGGCGGCGAATGCCTCGGCGCCGAAGACGAAAGAGCTCGACCCATCCGCGTTCCACCGCCAACCGTGGAAGGGGCAGACGATCTGGCCTCCGAGCAGGCTCCCCGAACCCTTCAGCAACTCGGTGGCCCGATGCCGGCAGGCGTTGAAGAAGGCGCGGATGCGGTCCTCCTTCTCCCGCACGACCACGATCGACTGATCGCAGATGACGTATTCGGTGAAGTCCCCCACCTCGGGGATCTCCTCGAGCCGGCACGCCATCTGCCAGGTGTGGCGCCACAGGTGTTCCTTCTCGAGTTCGAAGAACTCCCGGTCGTAGTAGCGCGCACGGGGGACTGAGAGCCTGTCGTGCATGGGGAAGGGGTTCGCCCGCCGTCCGTCCAGGCGTTCGTTCGTGACCGTCATTGCGCCTCCTCCTCGGGGAACTGCGGCGTGCCGCCTCGCAAAGGTTCCCATTTGACGCGACCTCGTGTCCACACTATCTTATAGAAGATAAGAGCTCGCGGCTGAGGTCGAGACAGGCGTTCCCGAACGCAGGCGCCCGGGTGTGGGTAAGGTGCTCCGGTCCGTGGCGACCCACGGTTCGGTCAGCAACATCTTCGGCGGCGTGCCAGAGGGGCTCACCATGATCGGCAAACGTAGGGGTGCGTGCAGGCTGTCGTGCCACTGGTTCGAGGACTTCTGCGGCAAATAGATGTCCAGCCCCATCGAACCCGAGGCGGCATCTGCCGCCGTGCAACGGCACATGTTCGAGGTGATGACCCTCGCCAAGGCCTGTGATGAGCGTCTTCGTAAAGGGATCTCTACAGGGGAGTTTCTCACGGTCTACTGGCCTTCCCGGGGCCAAGAGGCGATCGCCGCCGGCTTCGCCGCGTGCCTGCGGCGCGACGACCGCCTGGTGACGACGTATCGCGGTCTCCACGACCTGATCGCCAAGGGGGTCTCCCTGGTCGAGATCCTCGGGGAGATGCTGGGGCGTCAAGCGGGTGCCTGTCGGGGCAAGGGCGGCACCATGCACATCGCCGATCCGGGCGTCGGCCTCATGCTCTCCACAGGCATCGTCGGCGCCGGTATTCCCGTCGCGGTAGGGCTGGCCCTGGCGGCGCGGGCGCAGAAGAGCAGCCGGGTCGTCGCCGTGAGCTTCGGTGACGGGGCCACCAACACGGGGTCTTTCCACGAAGGGACGAACCTGGCCGCGACCTGGCAATTGCCCCTGGTGCTGGTCTGCCAGAACAACCGCTACGCCGAGATGACTCCTACTGCGGACACCATGCACGTGGAACGTATCGCCGATCGGGCGGCCGGGTACAACATCCCGGGGGTGCAGGTGGACGGCAATGACCCGATGGAGGTGCACCGCGCCCTTTCCGCCGCAGTGCACCGGGCCCGCTCCGGTGGGGGTCCCACGCTGATCGAGTGTTTGACGTACCGGTTCTTCGGCCACTTCTTCGGCGATCCGATGAAGTACATACCCAAGGAGGAACTGGAGGCGGCGAAGGAAGCAGATCCGGTGACACGCTTCGCCGATCGCTTGGTGAACGACGGCGTCATCGGGCGCGCCGAGGTGGAGCAGATCGAGGAAGCCGGGCGGCGCCAGGTGGAGGACGCGCTGGTTGCGGTCCTGGCCAGCCCCAGCCCGACGCTCGACGAGCTCGATCGAGACGTCTACGCCGCGGCCGGCGGGGTCTGATGGACGCGGCCGCCGAATCGGAGATGACCGTGCGCGAGGCGGTGTCGCTCGCACTGGACCAGGCGCTGGCACAGGACGATCGGGTCCTTCTCCTCGGGGAGGACATCGCCGATCCGGCCGGAGGTGTGAGCGGCGCCACGGCGGGACTCTCCACCAAATACGGCGCGGATCGGGTCCTCGACACGCCGATCTCCGAAGCCGCCATCGTGGGCGCCGCCATCGGCGCGGCGCTCGAGGGAATGTTGCCGGTGGCCGAGATCATGATCATGGATTTCATCGGGATCGCCATCGACCAGATCGTGAACCATGCCGCCAAGTTGCGATTCATGTCGGGAGGCCGTACGAGTTGCCCCCTCACCGTGCGCACCGCGGTGTTCGCCGGGCTCGGGTCCGGTGCCACGCACTCGCAGTCGCTCGAAGCGTGGTTCATGCACATTCCTGGCCTCAAAGTCATCGTGCCCAGCACGCCCCGCGACGCGAAGGGCCTTTTGACCTCGGCGATCTTCGACCCCGACCCCTGCGTCTTCGTGGAGACCGTCATCACCTACGGCGTGCGCGGGCCGGTGCCCGTCGACCCGGCATTCTCGATCCCGCTCGGGCAGGCGGACCTGAAGCGTCCGGGCAGTGACGTGACCGTCGTGACCTACGGGCGCGGCGTCTTCGACGCCCTGAGCGCGGCCGAGCAATTGGCCGCCGAGGGCGTCGACGTCGAGGTGCTCGACCTGCGGACGTTGGTCCCGCTGGACACCGAACGGATACTCGAGTCGGTAGGCAAGACGAAGCGGGCCGTCGTGGCGCACTATGCCACCGCCTTCGCCGGGCCCGGGGCCGAGGTGGCGGCCACCATCGCCGAGGGCCTCTTCGGAGAGTTGCGCGCACCGGTCCAGCGGGTCGGCGCCCGCTTCGCGCCCATCCCCTCCTCCTCCGTGCTCGAAGCCGCCGCCCTTCCCTCGGCCGCCGCGATCATCGATGCAGTCCGCCGCACCCTCGGAGGGCCGCATGGGTAGCCGGGTTCCGGTTCGCATGCCCAAGCTGTCGCTCGCCATATCGGAGGCTGCCCTCGTCGAGTGGCTGGTGGAGGAAGGGGCCGTGGTGCGCGAGGGTCAGCCGCTCTACGTGGTCGAGACGGACAAGGTCGAGACGGAGGTGGAGGCGGCCGCGAGCGGCGTCATCCACCGCGGCGCCGAAGCGGGGCAGATCTACCCAGTCGGCACGGAGCTCGGCAGCATTGAGGTGGAGGCGTAAGCGACCACCGCGTCAACGCTGCTGGGTCCGCCCGCACCGGGGGCACACCGACGCGTAGTGCCCGTCGCTCCACTTGAGCCAGGCGCGGCAAGAGGTGCAGTGATAGTTGCCCTTGGCCATCTCCCGGTACTTGCCGCCTGGCCGGAACTGCACGGCCATGATGACGACGAAGGCAAGTCCGAACAGGAGCCAGTAGATCATGGGCGCATTCTCGGCGATGTCACGTCGAGGGTCATCATCGCGCCATGAACTGGTTCCGGCCGTCCTCTCCCGCCTCCAGCGCAATGCCGTGGCCCACACCCTCGGACTGCGAGAGCCACTCCAGCAGGGCGGGACCGCGCGTCTGGGCATAGCAGCGGCTGTTGTCGGGGAGGCGGCAGACGGCGACCGCCAGCTCGTCGGTGCCGTCGGGCGAGCACGCGACGGCGTAGGCCTCCAGGACCGCCGGACCGCGGCCCTCGGCAACGATCGTCACCTGTTCACCTGGGTCGGGCCCAACGTGTGTGGCACCGAACGCGCCGGGGTCCCCCACACCGGGGAGCGTGCTGAAGACGCTGAAGGCGTGGGTCGCCATCTGGGCGCTGAGGCCACTCACCACCCCGGCGGATCCGGGTCGTTCCCGCAGCTTCGTGGCCATCGCGGCGATGGCGTGGGTGACGTAGCCGCTGCCCGGCGCCCCGGCGTAGGGCATCCCGCCGGTCACGGTCACCCCACGGGGATCACTGAGCGCCAGCCCGAGCGCGTCGACGGCGAAGCGAACGGAGCTCGGGAAGCAGCTGTACAGATCGAAGTAGTCGAGATCATCGACTCCGAGGCCGGACGCTTCCAGAGCGGCCCGCGCGGCGCGCTCCATGGCACGGGACCTCCACAGGTCCTCGTTCTGGGCCACGTAGGGATAGTCGCTCGCCGACGACCACCCACGCACATACACCCGGTGGTCGGAGGGCACGCCGAGCTCCTGTGCGCGGGCGTGGCTGGCGAGCAGAAGCGCCGCGGCCTGGTTCACCTTGGGCGAGGCCATCACGAATTTGGGATACGGGTGCACCGGCCTGCGGTTGGTCGTACCGACGCGCAGGATCTCCTCGGGGCTCTTCGCCGATCGGTGCCAGGCGAAGGGATTGGCAGCGGCCACGCGCGACATGGCGGCATAGGTCGGCGCAGGCTCCGCCGCGTAGTCCCCGACCGCGCGGCCAAGGTGGGCGCGCCGTGCCATATCGCGCAGGGCGAAAGCTGCGCATGATGGGCAGCATCCCGTGGCGAATCTCGCTCTTGTGGAAGAAGTCGTCGAGGTGCACCGGTGGCGGCGCCGGGGCCGGGTACCGCCACGGCGGCGTGCGACCGTCCCGGGCCACGACGTCGACCGTGTGGAGGGCTTCCCCGCTGACCACCAGGGCCAGGTCCATGCGCCCCCGGGCGATCGCCTCGCACGCCGTGTGCACCATGGCCTGGGGCTGGGTGCCGCCAATTCCCGCGTCCACCAGCTGGAGGGGCGTGACCCCGAGATGTTCCGCCAGCCTCTGCGCCGGGCTGTCATAGGACCAGCTGTCGCAGCGGACCACCGACAGGCTGTCGAGCCGGGCTCGCCGGCTGGCACCGGCGTCGTTGAGGGCGAGCGCGCACGCCTGCGCCCACAGCTCCATGGGCTCGGTGTCCCGCGGATCGGCGTGGCGCGCCGTGACCTGCCCGACGCCGATCACGCAGGGGGCCCGGCCGTCGGGCGCGCCCCCTGCCCCCATCAACCCTTCCCCACGGCCTACGCCGGGCGCAGCGTGCTGAGTGCCAAGGCGTTGTCGTGCATCAGCCTGCGCCGCACGCCGTCATCCAGCGTGACCACTTCGTCGAGGTAGTCGACGGGTTGCGGCAGTCCCTCCACGTGCGGCCAGTCAGAGCCGAACAACACGTGGTCAGCGCCAATCAGGTCGATCACGTCCTCGATGTGCTCCTCCCAGAACGGGCTGATCCAGACATGCGCACGGAAGGTCTCCACCGGATCTTGGGAGAAGTGCCCCGGCAGCTTGCCGTCGAGGGCCCGCAGGCGCGAGAACAACCCCGCCAGGTACCCCGACCCGTTCTCTATGGAGGCCATCCGAAGGTTGGGAAATCGCTCGAACACCCGGTCACAGATCATCGCCGCCAGGTAGTCCATGATCGGGCGCTCAATGTTGACCTCGTCGAGCAACAGCTTCAAGGGAGAGAGCCGCGGCGCGAACACCTCGATCCCGTCGCCGGCATAGCCGTGCGACGAGTACCCCGTCTCCCCGCCGTGCACGGCAACGGTGATGCCGGCCTCGTTGGCCAGTGCCCAAAACGGGTCGAAGAGCGGGTCGCCCGGCGAGAAGGTCCCGCCGACACAGGTCGGCGCTACGGGGCGCAGGCAGACCAGGCGCGCCCCACGCTCCAGCGCCCACTCGAGCTCGGCCACGGCCCAGTGCACGTCCGCCAGGGAGATGTACGGGGCCGCCAGGATCCGGTCGGCGTGATGCAGCCCCCAGTCCTCGTCGAGCCACCGGTTGAAGGAGCGGAACGTGATGCCGACTGCTTCGGGATCGTGTTTGAGTGCCTCCTCGTACATCACGCCCAGGGTGGGGAACAACCAGGCGGCTTCGACCTGCTGGGCATCCATGACCTTGACCCTCGCCCCCGGCTCCCGGTACTCCGGACGGATCGGCTCGGCGTCGGACAGGAGGGCGCGGAGGTCCTTGCCGTCGGCGTTGCCCCGGAAATACCCGTAGAGCGCCCCCGGCTTGCTCACCGGGTCGAACGTTGGGTTCGTCACCGCATGGTTCAGCCGGCCACCGATGAGGTGGCGTACCCGGCCGTCGATCCTGACTTCGGTCACCGTCCGTTCTGCCAGTCGGGGTGGGAGGTGCCGGGTGAAGGCGTCACGCGCCTCGTAGTAGTGGTTGTCGGCGTCGAAGAGCCTGGGTTGCACCACCTCGCCGTCGGTCATCCGCCTCCCTCCCGAAGTACTGCGTGCACGTTGCCGTGTGGCGCCTGGCGGTCGCTATTAGTGTAATCCTTACAGGCTTACAGTGGGCGAGGGGTGGGGCACAGGCGTGGACGAGAACTGGGCCACATTGTGGGAGGCGGTCGCCGATGTGTTCCCCGATGGCTTCGCGGTCGTCCAGGGATCGTGCCGGAGGAACTGGGCCGAGCTCGACGATCGGGCATCGAGGTTCGCCGCTGCCCTGGCGGGTCTCGGGTTGGGTCGCGAGGACAAGGTGGCCCTGGTGGCCTACAACACCCCGGAGCATCTCGAGGCCGTGTTCGCGGCGTACAAGCTGCGGGCCTGCCCGATCAACCTGAATTACCGCTACCGGGCGGAGGAGCTGGCCGAGGTGCTGCGCGATGCCGACGCGCGGGTGCTCGTCTTCCATGGGTCTCTGGCCGAGCACGTGGACGGGGCTCGAACTTCGGTGCCCGGGCTCCGCGCCCTGGTGCAGATCGACGACGGGTCACCCCTGCTCCATGGTGCGCTCGCCTACGACGAACTGCTCGACACCCACCGCCCCGCCTCCCGGCTGGCCCGATCGGGTGACGACATTCAGCTTCTCTACACCGGGGGCACCACCGGCCATCCCCGTGGCGTGATGTACCGTCATCGTGACGCGGTCGAGATGAATGCGTTCGCCGCCTATTCGCTGGCCGACTTGGAGATTCCGCAGGACGCCGCTGACGCGGCCCGCTGCGCCGTCGCCCTGCGCGCCCTGGGCCGCACGCCGACGGTCCTGCCGGCCTCGCCTCTGGTGCACGGGACAGCGCTCAACCTCAGTGCGGCGGCATGGCTTCTCGGGGGGACGGTGGTCTTTCTCGAGCAGCGCTCCTTCGACGCGCACGAGTTGTGGCGAGTGGTCGAGCGTGAGCGCGTGACCCAGATCGGCATCGTCGGCGACGCCTTTGCCGGGCCGATGGTGTCGGCCCTGGCCGAAGCCGAGGGGAGCGGGCGTCCCTACGATCTCTCCAGCGTGGATCGTATTTTGAGTTCGGGTGCGCCGTGGTCGCCCGACTACAAGCGCGGGCTGGCCGCACGCGGGTCCATGACCCTGGTCGAAACGATCGGCGCCAGCGAGGGGGGCCCGACCGCGGTTGCCGTCGTGCTCCCGGGCACGCGGGTGGAGGACTCACGCTTCGTCTTGGGGGAGCAGGCCCGGCTCCTGGCCGAGGACGGCTCCCCCCTGGCACCCGGTTCGGGCCAGGTGGGCCTGCTCGCCATGACGCCGCCCATTCCGTTCGGCTACTACAAGGATCCCGATCGGTCGGCGCAGGTGTTCCGCACAATCGGGGGTCAGCGCTATTCGATCTGCGGCGACTACGCCAAGGTCGAGGCGGATGGCACGGTGGTATTCCTCGGACGAGGATCGCTGTGCATCAATACGGCGGGCGAGAAGGTGTACCCCGAGGAGGTCGAAGAATCCCTCCGTCTCCACCCGGCCGTCCGGGACGCCAATGTGGTGGGGGTCCCGGACGAGGTCTGGAACGAGGCGGTCACCGCCGTCGTTTCACTCGAGCCTGGCCGGACCGTCTCTGAGGCGGAGTTGCAGGCATCCGTCCGCCAGCGGCTGGCCAGCTACAAAGTGCCCAAGCGTGTGGTGTTCGTGCCGGAGATTCCCCGGACGCCGGCCGGGAAGGCGCAGTACGACTGGGCCCGGCAGGTGGTCGCGAGTTCCGCCACTGCGGGCGAGCCGGTCGGCTGAAAGGTCGTGGTAGCCGGCCGGCGGCGGCGGCGGCGAGATTCGCTGCCGGGGATCAGGCGGCGACGTGGATGCCGTCGTGACGAAGGCCGCTCGGCTGGGTGATCGCGTCGTCCATCGTCTCCCAGACACTGCGCTCGACCATCTGCCAGATCTTGCGCTCGACGGAGGGGGCGATCTCCAATATCGAACGGAATTCGCTCACCGTGCTCACGTAGACGGCGAGGTCGGTCAGCGCGGTGGCCGTCGTCGTGAAGGGCGTGCCGCTGAGCAGCTCCACGGCGCCCAGGAAGCTGCCCGTTCCCAGGTCTGCCACCTGGGCGATCCCATTGTCCGTCATGCGGGTCAGGCGAGCCTTTCCTCCGCCGATGATCATGAGCTGCCGAGGGTTCTGGCCTTCGCGCGTCAGCGCGGTGCCGTCGGTCAGCTGGAGCAGCGTCGTCAAGGAGCGAATCTGGCGCAGTTGCGCATTCGTGCATCCCGCGAAGAGTTCGAGGTCGCGCAGTGGCTTGATCTGAATCTGACCTCTGACCGTGTTCATGGAGGGCTCCGTTCTTGCGTCCGGCTTCGTTGTACCGGTGTCGCCAGTATAGCGGGATCATCTGTTAAACACATCGTCAGGTCCAAAAATATCTGTTATACAGATAGCTCCTCATCGCAATGCCCGAACGATCGGCTGGGCCGTGGGCAGGGTTCCGGGCGCGTCCGCGGAGGCGGGCTGTCGGTGGTGTCTGCGCGACCAGGGGAAGGAGGGCGGCATGGCCCTCGCCTCGGGCATATTCGGTGCGGCTCGTCCGAGCCGCGCCAAGGGCCTACTTTTCGGGGTGTGACGGTCTCTGAATGGTGCCGAGCTCGTCTGGCAGGCCGGCCGCCCCGTTTTCCTTCACTGCGTTTTCCTTCACACCGTCGTCGCTCGGTTTCGCCGCGCTGGTGCTGGTCGCAGCGACCGTCCGGCGCAGGGTGTCGTAAATGGCCAGACCCTGGCCCACGACCCCGGTGACCATTTCATTCACACCTTCAGACCCGTTGAGGACGGTCAGGTGGGAATCACGGATACCGTCTGCCGCCGCCTGGACCAGGTTGGGCAGTATCTCGATCAGCTTGTTGGCTGCGATGAGCGCCTGATTGCCCTCCGACAGGGCGTCGGCCCGCATATTGATCGCTTTGGCCTGTGCCTCGGCCACCGTGCGCTCCGCATAGGCGTCACCGTCAGCCTCGTGCTTCTTTGCGGTCGCGTCGGCCTCTGCTCTGATCTTCTCCGCGTCCGCCCCGGCCTCCGCGATCTTGCGCTGCCGGTTCGCTTCGGCCTCGGTCTGGAAATTGACGGTGTCCCGATTGGCTTCGGCGATCGTCCGCTGTTTGAACGCCTCCGCCTCGGTCACGGCCTTGACGCGGTCGCGATTGGCATCGGCCAGTGTCCGGGTCTTGTAGGCCTCGGCATCAGCCGGACGCCGCACTTCTGATTCGAGGCGTTTGCCAGAAGAGCATTCAGGCCTCCACTACGGGCATGGGGTGACCCTGACGGTCCTCCCCGAGAGGCAATCGATCACGACGACGCGGGCGTTCTTTCCGACCGATTCGTCGCACACCGCCGAGAAGGATTCCGTCCCTCAGCGGACCGGGAGTAGCACCTCGCCCGATCGATCGGCAGTGATGGCGAGCGTGACACGACCGATGGTCCCGACAAGTTCCTGATCGAGCTGCTCGGCCATTCAGCAACCACCCTTCGTCTGCTGCGCCGACCGCCGCAGCAGCGGGAGCGTGGCCAGGCCGAAGAGGGCCCAGCGCTTGTTGGTGGCCGAGATGTCGCGCAGAACCGAGAGCGCGGCGGCGGCGCCCCAGATGTAGAGGATGGCGTTGTAGGCCGGAAGCCGCGAGGCCTCGAGTCCCTCCGCCTCGGTCAGCACCGGAAAGCCCCATCGGTTCCGTCGCCAGGGCCAGAGCAGGAAGTGGACGACCGCCCCGGCCATCGAGGTGCCGGAGGCGACGGCGAGGAGCTTGTCCCACCGCTCGTCGCCACGCGCCGCCACCAGCATCCAGAGGGGGATTTGTGCTCCCCAGAGTGCGCCGGCGCCGCGCAGCCCGAATTCGGGCTGAAAGACGAGGCCTACCCCGCTGGACAACTCGAAGATGTGGTGGGCGGCGGTTCCCGAGCCAGCGATCACCGCCCAGGGCCGGCGTATTCGTCGAGCACCCGGTCTCTCTGTCATGCGTTCACTGTGACGGACGACCGGCGGCGGCGAAAGGTGGTTGTCACCCCCCCCGGGGGGGAGGGGTGGCACGACGCCGGCACGGCACCGGCTCCCCGGCATCTCGAGGGTCACGACGCATGGACATCAAGGGTGACACTGGGCAACGGGGTAGCTCCCTGCGTCAGGTCGAAAGTGACCGCAAAGGTCCCCGGGTGCGGCGCGGTCAGGGTCAGAGCGATCGAGGGGCGAACCCCTGGGCCGCTGAGGGTCCCCGCATCCGGTGAGACGGTGATCCCGGTTGGCCCGGCGGCTCCGACCGGGCTGACGACGTGCCATGTCACCGGCGCTGCAGCGGCTGTTGACGTCGACTGGGCACCGAGTACGAAGGGCGTCGCGCTACCGGCGGACACGTCGAGCGCCCCCTCGGGCATGGTGAACGGGACCGCCGGCGCGGCGCCCTCGGAGAACGACGGGGGCGCCTCCGCCGCCGCCGCCCCCCACCGGGTGTCAGGGTGCTCGCCGAGCACGACGGACAGCGTCCCTCCGTCCGTGAGGACGGTCCCGGGGACCCACGGCTTGTCCCAGTGGCGCGAGGGGCGCGATCCGATGGCCAGGGCGGCACTTTGAATGAAGGTGTCGGGTGCCCGCGCGCCGACGATGGTGAGGGTGTGCCCGTTGCCCTCGACGATGCGGGCCCGGGGGAAGATCGGGCTGGTCATGGCCAGGTCGGCCACCCCGGGCGTTTCGGGATAGAGGCCCAGCGCGGACCAGACGTACCACGACGACAGCGCTCCCAGGTCGTCCTCGCCTGGCTCGTCCACCGGAGCGGCGGCGTAGAGCTGGTGCATGATCCGGCGCACGACTGACTGCGTCCCCCATGGTTCCCCGGCGTAGTCGTAGACGTAGGGAGCCGACATGGACGGTTCGTTCCCGGCCCAGTCATAGGGCGCGAAGCGGGTGGCGTTGAGGTGGGTGAAGAAGGCATTGAGCTTGCCCACCGCTGCCCCGTCGCCGCCCATCAGCCCGATGAGGGCGGCGAGGTTCTGGGGAACGGCCCAGGTGTACTGAATGGCGTTGCCTTCCTCAAACCCTTCCTGGGCGATCCCTTGGGCCTGCGCCGACGCGCTGGCCGGCTGGAACGCCGGCCCAGGGGGGAAGCTCCCGTCGGCCGTGCGCGCCGCCAGGTAGCCGGTGCTGGCATCGAACAGGTTCTGCCAGTTCTGCCCGCGCTTGGAAAAGGTCGCCGCCACAGCGCTGTTCCCCAGCGCCCGGGCGAGCTGCGAGATCGCGAAGTCATCGAGGGAGTACTCGAGCGTCTCGGAACCGCCCACGGTGTACGGGTAGGAGGTCTCGTCGTAGGTGAGCTGTGGCACCCAGCCTTGCGCTTCGTACTGCAGGAGGTTCTGACGCTCCACGATGAAGCCGGTGCCGGGGACCGTGGCGCCCCGGACCATGAGGGAGAGCGCTTCTTTGACGTTGAACTGCCGCGCCCCATAGGCATAGGCGTCCGCTATCACCGCGTCGACCGAATCGCCGTCCCACTCGCCGGCGTCGGAGCCGGCGATGACCCACTTGGGCAAGAAGCCACCTTTGTTCTGCGCGGCATCGCGGAGCAACGACTGCATCATCTGGGAGGTGGGGCCGGGCAGCAACAGAGCCAGGAGCGGCACTTCGGAGTGGTAGATGTCGCACTCGGAGAAATTCGAGTACTGCACCTGACCCGAATGGAGCGTGTGGATCTTGTTGTCGAAGCCGACGTAGTCGCCGTCGTCGTCGCTGAAGACCGACGGGAACAGCAGGGAATGGTACAGAGCGTTGTAGAAGGTGCGCTGGTCATCGCTGGAGCCGCCCGCGACGGCGACACGACCCAACAGTCCGTTCCACTCCGATGTGGCGTCTCCGGAGATCCTCTGGAAGCTCCAGCCTGGATCCTCCGCATCCAAGTTGGCCGTGGCCCCGGCCACCGATACGAAGGAGACGCCCACCTTTACCATGATCCGCCGGGCCGTCGCCCCGGGATGACCGAAGCGCACCCAGGCGCCGCAGTCTCCTGTCGCGCTGCCGCTGCAAGAGGCCTGCCCGCCTGACGCTCCGTTGTGCCAGGTCCCGCTGGCGCTGAACCTCTGTGAAAATCGCGCACTGAAATACAAGGTGTAGCTGCCCGGGATGCCGCAGAAGTCACCGCTGGTGACCGAGCCCACCAGCGCGTTGCTTCCGAGGACCTGGGCCCGGGAGTTGGTCGAGCCGTTGGCCGAGTCGCTGACCTTGAACAAGAGTTCGTCGCCTGCCGTAGGACCGTCGTTCTGGCCGGCGGGGACGGCAGGGAAGGTGAAGGCGGCCATGGCACTGCGGGTCGTCGCGGTGAGCCGCACCCCGATCCGTCGCGCCGGAGGCCCCTCGCCCAGGCTCACGGCATAGTTGCCCGCGCTGGCCCGTTCGTCGGCGTGGGTGAACGGCTGCACCGCGGCGTCAGGGTCCGTGGGGAGCGCACCGACCACCGGCAAAATGGGGACGTCCCCGTAAATGGCGCACCCGTCACCCGACAGGTGGGTCAGGCTGAAACCGGAGATCTTGCTGTCGGCATAGTCGTAGCCCGAGCCGGTTGTGACTTGGCGGTCGGGCGAAGTATCCGGACTGAACTGCACCATGCCCAGAGGCACCGATGCGCCGGGGTACTCGCTGACGTTGCCGGGATTCGCCGTCCCGACTCCGGTCCCGTCCATCGGGTTCACCAGGCTCGCCGGCCCTCCGGCGCGGGCGCCGAGCGGCACTCCGAGGGCTGACCCCGGAACTCTCCCCGGTGCGGGCGCCGCCAGGGCGGCACGCGCCGCCACCGCCGGAGCGGTTGGGGGAACAACAGCCCCGACTCCCACACCCGTGAACGCGGTCGCCGCGGCGATGGCACACCATTTCCGCGCGCGGACAGCCATAGGACGTCATGAACATAGCCCTAGGAGGGTGGTGTCTTT